>DASPNB010000457.1:0-4055 GCA_035626755.1 Flavipsychrobacter sp. | reverse complement strand
TGGTTCGGTAGTTTATTGCCAAAATGAACCAGCTGCGCAGTTGACAGCTTCAGGCACCAACCTGATGTGGTATGATGTACCAACCGGTGGCATAGGCAACCTCATTGCTCCGACGCCAGCTACCAGTATACCGGGTACTACCTCATACTACGTAAGCCAGTCCAACGGCGCCTGCGAAAGTCAGCGGGCAATTATCCTGGTTACCGTTAATGCGCCTCCTGTTCCTGTTATTTCCCAGGCGGGCACTGTGCTTTCGGTGTCCGGAACATACACCTACTACCAGTGGTACCTTAATGGCGTTGTTATTCCGGGTGCCAATGCTGCTACCTACAACATTGTTGTTAATGGTACATACCATGCGGTAGTGAGTGACATTAATGGTTGCTCAGGTGAGTCAAACAGCATTATGTTTGGCTTGAGCGCTGAGAGTGTAGCATTGAAAAATGGCCTGATCCTTTATCCGAATCCTAACAATGGTAACTTCACTATCAGCGGAGTAGCAAAACAGAAAGAAGGAAGGGCTTCAATTAAAATTGTTGACATGACAGGCAAGGTGGTGATGGAAGAAAAAATAAAGATCGAAAACAGCCTGATCAACAAACAGGTCAACACCTCAGAAACTCTGGCTTCCGGCAATTACCTGCTTATTATCAACGCAGGTAAACAAAATGAGGCGATTCCTTTTACTAAGAAATAAAAAATATATTCGCAAAAAATGGCCTCCCCGGGGAGGCCATTTTCATTTCCGGCACACAGCAAAAAGCCACTAAATACAATATCTTTGACTATTCAATACATCTCAACAAAGTGAAGAACATTATCCTGCTTACATTACTACTGTGGGTAAGCAATACTACAATAGCCCAAACTGCACAAAAGACAAAAGTCTTACAGCTGAAGAATGAAAAGATGCGTTTCGTACCGAAAGATCATCATATATCGTTGGTGGTTGACGATCGCGCTGACACTACCAACATCGGTTTTGTAAAGACAGGATTTTCCGACAAGAAGACAATTCTGAAACTAAAGGGCGGGATCGCACCTGCACTACAGGCTTATATCAGGCAAAACCTGGAACAAGACACAACCACTACCGCAATTGAACTGCATATCAACGAAATGGATGTGGCTGAAAATCGCAGTTCCGGCATAGACAAGGCAGAACTCAATATTGGTTTCTCCTACTATGCTGCTGGCGAGAAAGTAATAAGCTACACATCCAGCGCCTATATTAAGTCGGGTCTCGACGCCACCATGTATGTAGAGGAAATGCTCCGCAAACAAACTGAAAGCGGCCTGGAGGAATTTGACCAATGGTGGGCTAAAAACAAAGCGGAAATTCTCGCCGCGCCTTCAGTGGTTGTTGAAGCAGAAGTAGATAATAACCCTAAAGACACCGACTATATCCCGTACTCTGCCCGCAGGCCGCTGGCTTATGCTGATTTTAAAGCACCCGCTGATAAGCTTAGCCTGGGCGCAGCAGCTACCTATAGCGGCGTGAGCCTGAACGGTAATTTTCAAACCCTGAACAAACAAGTGACCTTAAAACTAAAAATAGGTGCACTCTTCAACCAGCAACGTTCCTGGTTCAAACCTGGCTCCCAAAAGCAATACCTCCTCGATCATGAGCAGGTACATTTTGATATTACTGCCTGTATAGCCTGCGAGTTCCTGCATACCCTTCGCGAATACAAGTTCAGTTTCGAAAACTATTCTGACGAACTGGAAAAACTGAAGAAGGAAGCACAGAAAACAGTAGAAGCGTTGCAGGATCAATACGACGAGGAAACAGACCACGGCACCATTACGGCCAAACAGGCTGAATGGAAAGCAAAAATTGGCGAACGAATAAAAAAACAAGACTGTTATTAATGGTGCGCATTTCATTATTCATATTCTTTCTTCTCTTGCTTGCCCCGGATGCAAAGGCCCAGCAGGGAACTATCGAGTTGAAAAATGAAAAATCTGCCTACCAAACATCAGGCTTCATTATCAGAAATGTGATTGATGCCCGCAAAGACACCTCTGCTATCGGCTTCAGCAAGATCACAAAAACGCCTATTAAATTAAAAGACGGTGCTGCCTCTACCCTACTTACTTATATAACTAACAGCATACCGCAGGATAGCAACGGAACGCCTGTTGACCTGGTCATCCTGAAATTTGAGGTAACCGAAAAAAAGAAGAAAGGCCATCCCGAACTGGAGATGGAAATAAGCTATGGCTTTCGCATACATGGCCAGCAGCATTTTGCACTTACTTCAGAATTAAAAACTTCTGGCGGCACAGGTGCCCTTGAACGGGCCATCCGCAGCCAAAGCGAAAAAATGGTAACCAAGTTCGATAAATGGTATGCCCAGAATAAAGACAACCTACTGGCTATTCCTACGGTTACAGTCAACCTTATCATCAATACTTCTTCCAAAGACAGGAACTACATTATGTATACGAAGAAGAGAAAACTTAACTACGGCGACTTCCAGCGGCGCCCGCAACGAGCTAGTAAATATGGTGCGGCAACGGCCAGTGGCATATATATGGACGTTTCCAGCTTTACCATATACGACAGGACGATTCTAAAGATCACCGTTGGTGCCACCTTCGACAAGAAACATTCCTGGTTCAAGAAAAATGCTAAAAACCGCTACGTACTAGACCATGAGCAGCTGCACTACGACATTACTTCATTCGGCACCTGCGAGTTTATAAAAGAGCTTAAATCACATACGTTCACGCCGGGTAAATACTCTGATGAACTGAAGAAGATGCTCAGGAAGTACAATGAATTCATCAACAAAATGCAGGACCAGTACGATGGCGAAACCGACCACGGCCTGAAAAAAGACAAGCAAGCCGAATGGCGCGTTAAGATCAACGAACTCATCGCGCCCCAGGATTGCTTCGAAGAACAGGTAAAGAAATGAATATTAGTTAAGGAATTCCTATCGTATCATCTTTCTCGTCTCCAAATTCGTCATGCTCAGCATCTGTTCCTCCTTGTTTCCTGATATCGTTGCTCACATTCCCGGTCATTGCTTCATAACCTGAACCCTGGGTACCGGTTTCCGAGAATCTTCCTGCTTCATTATCATAATTCGCTCCCCTGCTTCGCTCAGAACCTTGCTTGTAACTTGATGGACCGAGAGAAGAAGATCCCTGCCCATAATTGGATCCCCCATGTGAGGTGGTACCGCTTACAAAAGATGCCCTACCCTGCTCACCGTCTTCCAGGTATTTTTTCCTGGCCTCGTTTTGTTCATCACTCGCGGCGCTGAAGGCGGAAGTAGTCCCTGCTTTTTTCTGTGTCGTGTCCGGTAGGTCTGGTGTTTTCCTCTTATTATTTTCATTTTCCATAGCTATGTATTTAGTATTTACCGACTTAAAAGCCGTGCCAACCGAATATTTCATCTTTCTCTCTTTCAGGTAATAGCATAAACCCTAATTTTGGTGCAAACAACTAAGAACTATGCGTAACAACCACGAGATAGACTACAAGATATTTGGAGAGGAAATGCAATATGTGGAAGTAGAACTAGATCCCCGGGAAACAGCCCTTGCCGAAGCCGGCAGCTTTATGATGATGGATGAAGGCATCCAGATGGAAACCATTTTCGGCGATGGCAGCAAACAACAGAGCGGTGGCATTTTCGGCAAACTGCTGAATGCCGGCAAGCGTGTGCTGGTAGGGGAAAGTTTGTTCATGACAACATACACCAACATTGGCCAGGGAAAAAAGAGAGTGTCTTTCGCCTCGCCTTATCCCGGCAAAATAATACCTCTTGACCTGCAACAACTCGGCGGCCGGATTATCTGTCAAAAGGATGCCTTCCTCTGCGCTGCTAAAGGAGTATCTATAGGAATAGAATTCCAGAAACGCCTGGGTACCGGCCTGTTTGGTGGTGAAGGCTTTATCATGGAAAAACTGGAGGGTGATGGAATGGCATTCGTTCATGCAGGCGGCCACGTATTGGAACGCCAGCTTCAGCCCGGCGAACTTTTAAAGGTGGATACAGGTTGTATAGTTGCCTTTACCAGCGGTGTCGACTATGACATCC
>DASPNB010000456.1:0-3329 GCA_035626755.1 Flavipsychrobacter sp. | reverse complement strand
CGATGTGAACAGGCCAGGATATCGCGCGATGACCTTTGACGAAGCTGCTGATGCTTACTACGAACAAATAAAAGCGCTGGTAGACGGCGGTGTCGATATACTGCTGATAGAAACGATATTCGATACACTGAATGCGAAGGCCGCGATCTATGCGGTGAACCAATATTTCCGCGATACTAAAAAGGAAAAGCTGCCGGTGATGATATCGGGTACTATCACCGATGCCTCGGGCCGTACACTGAGCGGACAAACACTGGAGGCCTTCCTGGTGTCGGTGATGCATGCTGAGCCGGTGAGCATTGGTCTTAACTGTGCGCTGGGCGCTGCCGAGATGCGCCCTCACATAGAAGAACTTGCCGAGCTGGCCCCCTGCCATGTGAGCGCCTATCCCAATGCGGGTTTGCCGAACGCGATGGGAGAATATGATGAGACTCCGGAAATGACTGCACAGATAGTAGCTGAATGGGCGAAGGAAGGCTGGGTGAACCTGCTGGGCGGCTGCTGCGGCACTACACCTGATCATATACGCGCCATTGCTAACGCAGTGAAGCAATATAGTCCGAGAGAACTTCCACAGATAGCGGAAAGCTATTAGGGGATTGGGAATTAGCTGGGCTGAGGTTCTTTTAAGTTTTCCATTTTTTTACTTTCTCGCCTTGTTTTTTAACATTTCAGAACCAACGTTGGTCTGTAGTTTGCCCTCTATGCAGAAGCAGCCGATATTTCCATTAATTTGTAATCCTGAAAAAAGAAAAGTGAAGCGTTTCGTTTTTGTCTTGTTGTTTGTTGTCCCTGCCCTTGCCGCCACGGCACAGGGGACTGTCACCTTCAGGGGGCAGATCAAAAACTCTTCTTACGACAGCATTTTCGTGAACTATAACAACAGCAGGCTGATATATGACCCGGTGGAGTATAAAGCCCAGCTACAAGACAGTAGTTTTGAGTACACCTTTAAAGTAAAAGAGGAATATACGCCCATTACCTTTTCTCACGGGAAGCATAGCGGTGAACTGCTGGTGAAGGCAGGAGATGAGCTGGATATGACAGCCATGGTAACCGACAGCAACTGGAGGATATCATTCAAAGGGCCGGGAAGCGACCGTGCCAACTGGCTGGCCAAGCATGCAATAGACATGGGCCTGGTGGAGAAGTACCCGCACAAGATGCAACGATACCTTACGGGCAAGCCGGAGACCTTTATTAAAAACATGAAGATGGAGCAGCTGAAAGAAATGGTGTACCTGGAAAATAATAAGGCCGGGCTGCCAGCTGACTTTATTGATTACCTGGCTGCGTGCTATAATTACTTTACTTACTTCTGCCTGTATCAATATCCCTACCTGCATGAAGTAGCGCAGAATAAAACCAGGAACGTAACCGAGATACCTAAAGAAAACTACAGGGCTGTTGCGGATATCCCTGCTGAGTTTAATGATAAATACATAGGCATGGTCCCCTACAGACTCTATATAGACCAAATATACCGGATGAAGCTGGAGGTAGCGGGATACTTTAATGACACGATCAATATTTTCCGTGTGCAGGATAGTATTGGCAGGATGGCACTACGCACGATGCCCCCCGCTACGGCAGAGTATGTGATAGCGACGCACCTGTATGCTGCCATCAGGCACCTGCCACTGGATACGGCAATAGAGCGAACGAACAGATTTAAGAAACGCTGGCCGGAGAGCAGTTACAAAAAAGATATTGAGTCGCAGCTGGCGATAGCTAAACGGCTGGCACCCGGAGAGAAGGCTTATGATTTTACCTTCACTACACCACAGGGAAAAACAGGAAAACTATCGGACCTGAAAGGCAAGTATGTATTACTGGGATTCTGGTCGAGCGAATACAGGCAGAATATTATAGAGATGAAGGCCGCGGTGCAACTGGCCAATAAGTATAAGGATAAGAACATAGAATTCCTGTACGTGTCGCTGGACAGCGACGACTTCCCCTGGATAATGGCGATAGAAACGCACAAGTTTGCGGGCATACATAGCCGTGAAAGCGGTGGCTGGAAATCGCTGCTGGCCCAGATATACGGAGTACAGAGCCTGCCGGTTTTTTTCCTGATAGACGAGGAAGGAAAATTTGCGCTGAAGCTGACCCCATTGCCCAGCCAGGCGGCTGCAATGGTAAGAGAGCTGGATAAGGTGCTGACCGATAAATAATTCTTAATTTCAGGTATGAAAGTGATGATGTGGATAGCGATGCTGTTGCCTGCAATACTTGGCAGGGCCCAGAAAACTGATACCACGCATATTTTCTTCAACACCGATGATCCTTTCCTGAACGCAGCTGCGGAAAAAAAGATCGATAAGATATCAAAAGATATACAAGGAGGTGTGCGGATAACTGTTATCGGATATGCGGACTACAGGGGAGATGTTTATTACAATGATATGCTGGCTATGAGGCGCGCGCAAAGTGTGGCTGCACGGCTGGAAAAGAACGGCGTTGACAAAAAGAGCCTGAAATTGGTAGCCAGCAAAGGTGAAGTGCACAGAGATGAAGAAAAACACGGAGGCTATGCCGAGGACAGGCGCGCGGATATAGTAGTGAAACATGAAGTAGCAGTAAAAGTGCCCGAACCCGTAAAGCCTAAAGAAAAACCAAAGCCGGTAGCTGTAAAGAAAGAGCCCGCACCTGCGATGACTACTGAAAATATAAACGAAGCAGAAGTAGGGAGCACGCTGAAAGTGGATAACCTCTACTTCATTGGCGGTCGTGATATTATAAAAAGAGAATCGAGAAAAGCGGTGGATGATCTTTTCAACATACTGAGAGAAAATCCGCGGATCAAAATACAGATAGAAGGACACGTGTGTTGTACCGGCAATGACGAAGAAGACGGAACCGACCTGGCTACAGGTGAGGATAATTTATCGGAGGCGAGAGCAAAAGCGGTGTATAATATATTAGTCTCCCGGGGAATAGATGCGGGAAGGCTGAAGTATAAGGGAATGGCGCGAACCAAGCCAGTGACACGAGATGAGAGCACACAGTACCTGTCTGATCTTAACCGCAGAGTGGAGATAAGAATACTGGAAAAATAATTATCGCTATGAAGTTGCAGTTTCTTTTGCTGTTACTGGCCGCCTACACAACTAAGGCTGATACGCTGCACATCAAGTCCCCGGTTGCGGGTGGAAATGCTATAGAACAGCAAGTTGATTTTCTATTAAGTGTACTGGAGGACAAGACCAGTGTAACTATTATTTATGGCGACGCTATTGTAGTAGAATCTATCAAGAAGCAGCTGTCAGAGGGCGGGATAAGCGCGGTGCGGATAAGAACTATTCCAGGAAGCACCAGTGAAAATG
>DASPNB010000455.1:0-3151 GCA_035626755.1 Flavipsychrobacter sp. | reverse complement strand
AGCAGGAGTGGTGGTTTTAGTGGTAGTAGAACGAGTTACACTACCACCGCCTTTCATAGCTGCTAACATAGAATCAGCCTTTATCTGGGCTAATGCATTTATGGCAGAATCGTTGGAGGCTTGTAATTGAGCCTGTATCTCGGTTACACGCGCATTTACGGCAGAATCAAGCTGCTCCTGGGTATAACCACCAGTGGCCTGGTCGTTGGTACAAGCGGCGAAAGTGAGCAGACCGCCTGCCAGTAATACTAATGTTTGTTTCTTCATTGGTTCTTATTTTATGATGCAAAAATATAAATGTACGCTATCTACTTAGCAAATAAAGTGCCATTAATATGAAAAAAGTTTCCCGGGTAAAAAGACGGGGTATTTGAAAATGTGCATAAGTTTTTTACAAAAAAGTTTCAAAAAATGCACAAAAAGTACAAAAAAAGCTCCCTCATAGGGAGCTTTTCTATATACGGGTGATTTTTAGTAGAAATTGTAATCGCGGCGGGCGATGTTCAGCCTCAGGCCGCCGTAGAAGTAGGTAGATGTCTGCTGAGGCAGGTAATTGTTATCGTAGGTGAACCGGCGGTTGGTAGCGCCGAGATCAATGAACAGGTTGGGACGCAACTCATACGATACCAGGCCCTCCAGCGTAATGCAGTTGGCCGGTATGCCGTTAATCAGGCCAACACCGAATTCATCGCTGCGGCTGTCGTAGTCCATAAAGATATTACTGCCGAAATTGGTAGGATTAACGCTGCCTGTGCTGTCCTGTCCCTGCCTGTAGTAAGAGCCTTTCAGCATAATGAACAGATTTTTAGCGGGCTGGTACCTGATGATACCAATAGCCTCAGCAAAGCCTGCGCCAAGAGGATGGGCAAGTGGCTGATTGTAGTTGGTATAAGTGGCGACGCTGTCGTAGTGAGAATAGGTGTATGGACGTACCACGTTGATCTCGCCCTGGATATCCAGGTTTTTCAAAGTAAACGCGTCGAAATACTTAAGACCAGCCTGGAGACCGTATTTGTTAGCCCACCAGCCCCTGTCGCTGAATAATTCCTTAGCCTTGAATTCATCGAGAAGTACCTGCCCGTATAGCTGCACGTGCTTCGCTATGATGATCTTAGCATTAAGACCGAGATTGACATTGTCAGGGCTACCCATGTAGCGCTCCACCTGGCGGTAAAGTATGATCGGGTTAAGATAACCGAACTCGTACCTGTCGCGGCGGGCGAACATTACGGACTCGAAAACACCGATATTCAGCCAGCGGGTGGCATTGACGCTGAGATGATGCACAGTAGCATACTTACGAGGTAGCCGACGATCCCCGCCTCCACGGCGGTATTGAGGCGTCAGCTCCATGTACAGGTTCTGGTAGTTTAACTTCCAAACCTTGGTAGTTAAACGAAGGAAAGCGGCGCCAGCCGAAAAATCGCTCAGGAAAAGGCTGCGCATGCCATCGCCTATAAAATGCTTGTCGTATCCGAAAGTTACATTTACGTGGTCTCTTATGGCGGCAAAGTCTATGTAGCCCCTAGCCTGCATATAATCAACAAGCGTATTATTACCCGGTGTCTGGTAAAAATCAGCCCCCGGCACGGCACCACGCTTTGCCATCCAATCGCTCACAAATGAAGGTCCGCGCTCCTGGTTGTCTGTAATGTAAGTGTAGAAGCCCACCTTGTCGGCGATAATGCCACGAGCCTCAAGGCCGCGGCCGCTCCAGAAAAGATTTTCATTATTATTCTGTTCGTAGGCATGCTGGTAACTCAAAACAGGATTCAGCACCAGGAAAAAATTGTCCTCATTTACATGAACAAAATCCGGCTGCTTTTTATAAAAAGTCTTGAACCAGGAAATTTTTGAGTTGATTGCACCGTTCCTTTCCTCAGCCCATTCGCCACTCTTAGAGATGCTGCGGGATATATTGTAGCGGTCTATCTTGCTAAGCTGGCCGGGAGTAGCGGATTTGGATACCTCAGAAAGAAAATTCACCGCACTTTTGCGCATTACGGGTTTAGTGGTGAGGAAGAGTTCGTCAGAGAGGTCACCCGAACGGGTTTCCAGGCGGTCGAGTATGGCGTACTCCACATAATTGAGCGGAATATAGGTAGTCTGTGCCTGAGCAGCACCTGCCAATAGTGAGAGGGTGAGTATGAAAAGTACTTTTTTAGTCATAAGCTGTGGTTTGCGTATGCTTAAAGCGTTAAATTGCTCCAAAAATAGTTTAGTAATACTGTAAATAATAGAGATAGAGCCATGGCAGGTTTGTTAATTAAGAATGCCCTAGTTGTAAACGAAGGACATACCGAACATAAAGATATACTAATTAAGGATGGACGCATAGAAAAAATAGACAATAACATCGTTTTAACGAGTGGTGTGCAAGAAATAAATGCCGAAGGACTGCACCTGATGCCGGGAGTGATAGACGACCAGGTACATTTCAGGGAGCCGGGACTGACCCATAAGGCCAATATAGGCTCAGAGGCAAGAGCTGCCGTGGCGGGAGGTACCACCTCCTTTATGGAAATGCCGAATACCAACCCTCCAGCGCTGACCCGGGAGTTGCTGGAAGAGAAGTACACGATAGCTGCGAACACGTCGGTAGCGAACTATTCCTTCTTTATGGGAGTTGCCAATGACAATGCCGATGAAGTGCTCCGCATAAATGAATACAAGAAAGATGTGTGCGGGGTGAAGATATTTATGGGATCGAGCACAGGGAATATGCTGGTAGACAACTATGTGACCCTGAACAAGATCTTCTCTGAAACAGAACTACTAATAGCCACCCACTGCGAAGATGAAAGAGTGATAAAGGCTAATAAAGAGAAATACCCAGATGCGGACAATGCTTCGTTTCACCCCCTGATAAGAGATGCCGAAGCCTGCTTTGAAAGCTCTTTTTCAGCAGTGCAACTGGCCAAGCAAACCAACGCCCGCCTGCACATACTACATATATCTACAGCTAAAGAACTACAGCTATTCAGCAATATGCTGCCGCTGGCAGAAAAGCGTATCACCTCCGAAGTGTGCGTGCATCACCTGCACTTCACGGCTGATGACTATGCAAGACTAGACAACTTAATAAAATGCAATCCTGCTATAAAAGCAGCAGAAAACAAGGCCGCGCTATGGGATGCACTGCTTGACGACA
>DASPNB010000454.1:0-10509 GCA_035626755.1 Flavipsychrobacter sp. | reverse complement strand
TGATCAGGTTCTGGTCTGTTGCAGTCAGGGTAGAGTATGCGGTACCGGAGAAAGGTGAAGCGATAGAACCACCTGTAGAGTTGGCAGTAACCATCAGTTTCAGAACACCACTCACCGGCATTGTAGTACCTGTGGTATAAGAACCGGAGTAAGTAAAGTTGGTAGCATTCGCTTTAACAGCCACATCGAAAGCAAGGTTCGACTGAACTTTCAGCTGCTGTGCTGTAGAAGTTACACCGTTGGCGTAATCAGATACAGTAGAGAAAGGCAGGGTAACTGCACCACCTGTATTGGTACCTGATCCTGTAAAAGTGATCGCGATGGCGTTAGATAGTGTTAAGCTAACTGATTGTGACGCTGTAGCAGAAGCATTCTGGGCATTTACTGCTACTGAGAAGCTTACGATAGCTATTGCGATAAGAATAATTACTTTTTTCATTTTGTTTGTTTTTGTTTGTTTGTCTGTTTGTTCGTTTGTTGACACAAAGATGGGGGTATGAAAGGCCGGTTTCAAAATTTTCAGCCCCGCTTAACCCCCTGTTAGGAACTGCATAACAGCCAATTAACAAATGAAAAAGCGCCCGATCGAGCGCCTTTATTAATAATAGCAATGCTTTTCAGTCAAGCAAGCCCGGTCAATCCTTTAATCCCCGCAAATCCCGGTTCAAATTTATTCTCCCGACAGCAACACCTGCCAGGCCTTCTCTACATTCCCGTTATCCAATAGTTCTTTGGCATAGAGGTGCAGGGCCTGCCTGCGGGTAACATTATCTTCGCCGTATTCCTTTATTATCTGGGAGAGGCGGTCATCATACAGCACCTCATCTACTATAGGTATGGAAGCGGTGTTGCCCAGCATGCCAAGGTTATTGCCGGTAAGCACCGGGCTCCTGCGTATCCATTCGGGCAGGGCATCTATCCCTATGCCCAGTTCCAGGTTGGGCTTGTTTACCTCAAATACTGCTGCTCCGGAAGCTCTGCAGTAGTAATCTGCGCCCATTCTGGCCACCAGGTCAATTTTATGTGGGTCTATTTTGCCGTTCTCGTCCAGCACGTGGTCATCTACGTGCATACATACCATCTCGCAAACGATCAGGTTACCTGCGCCACCTTCATTCCCTGTTTCTATTATCTGCAGCACCTTGCATTCCAGTTGCACAGGCGACTCTTTTACCCTGAAGGGCTTCACCATATCCGAAGGCAGCATAGTAAACCCTGCCTTTTCGAATTCATTGACGCCCTTGGCATATTCACAACTGGCCAGGTTCATTTGCTGAACGATATTGTAGCTCACGACATTTATTACTACTTCCTTGGTAGCATATACGTTTTCCAGGGTATGCTTTATACTATTATCCCTTACCCTGCGTGCAGGAGAAAATATCAAGATCGGTGGTTTGCTGCCGAAAACATTAAAAAAGCTGAACGGTGACAAATTGGGCTTGCCCTCACTGTCTATAGTGCTGGCAAAGCAGATAGGCCTCGGGGCTATAGAGCCCAAAAGATAGCCATGGAGCAAAGCTGTCTTTATCTCGCCGGGTATTATTCTCATGCCTGCAAAATAACAGACTATGGCCAATATTGCTCAAAAAATGTGCTTTGGCATTGTTTTTATCCCCTATTAATAAAATTGTTGATTAAAAACCGACTGGTTATGAAAACGAAACTGATGAGCATAGCGAACAAATGGCTGTTACTGGTGGTACTAATGTTTACCAACTTTATCACATGGGCACAGGAAGAAGGCGGAAGCATTGTTACTAAACATACTACCTCTACTACGCGTGAGTGGTATACATCACCCTGGGCATGGGTAATAGGTGCTGCGGTATTTATCTTGCTATTTGCTGCTATCATCCGCGGCGGCGACAGGAGAACAGACGCCTAAAGCCATTAAAAAGAACTCATAAAACGACCGAAGCGCACTCAAAAGTGCGCTTCGGTGCCGTTTACCTATAGTCTACTCCTATGCCCTTAATATCTTTTCAGAATTTAAGGCAATACAAATGTAATAACTGATTTTACCCAGGTGAAACGCATTCCGACGAACTGGGAACAATTTATGCTAAAACGGTATAATGCCTGTTTAGCTTAAAAGCCATACTAACCAGCGGTTAAAACTTGATTGGTACAGATACCCTCGTCTGGTCCCATTCCATTACCATAGCGTCGGCCATTACGGTAATAGTGAACTTCTCCACTACTTCCTTTGTAGACCCGGAGGGCACCGTTACATGCAGCACGTCATTTCCTTTTATTTTCTCATAATCGTAGGCACCCCACTGCTCCAGCTTACTGTTCAGTATTACTTCCCATTCCTTCTCGCGTGGTATAGTATATAAGGTGTACTTACCTGCTTTTACGGGTTTGCCTCCGAAGGTACCATCCTTCTTAAAGGTGATCACCGTGGCCTCATTCGCTCCCGTACGCCATACCTGGCCATATGGCTCAAGTCCTCCAAAGACTACACGTCCCCGCTTGGATGGCTGACCATAGTCTACCGACACATTACCATGCTCTGCAGTAGCTCTGGGGCTTAGGACATTTTGCCCCAATACCGCCGGTACAAGAAGTATAGTCGCAAATAAAAGTGCAATCAAATGTTTCATATAGCTACTTTCTTATTCTTCTTAAATATAAGTCATTTTTTATTGGCTGCATACATAGCACTGTATAAATGAACCGTATCAGCACTCATTAGTAAATCAATTTTGGTGCCGATGATCTGCCGGTAAAAAGTATTAATTCACCTGTTTGTTAATGTTCTCTTAATACCCCTCTCAAAGGCACAGATTTTTAACACTTTTTCCAATAGGATCACAAGAAAAATGAATGGCTATGAAAAAGATTTTACTTAAGCTCGTAATAGCGGCCTCTCTTTCTTTACCGGCTGCTTCGGGCTATGCAGCTGCTATGCTCGGGCTTACCACCAGCAACCAGGTATTCGTAATGGCTAATGCCAGCAATCCCTCAGTTATCAGCGGGCCTTACGCTGTTTCAGGCGTTGCCGGCGGACAGGTTTTGGTTGCCCTTGACCAGAATCCCAAAGACAAGAAAATGTATGCCCTGGGTTATAACTCCTCTACTTTCCAGGCGCAGCTCTACCGTATAAACATTTCCGGCAACACTTACACTGCTGTCGCAGTCGGCTCCTCCCCTGTTACACTGCAATTGGGTTCAGGCACCAGTGTCGGGTCCGACTTTAACGCCACCAACAGCGACGACATCACAGTTGTCAGCAGCAACGGTAGCAATAGCTATACTTTAGATGTAACCTCAGGTGCGGTATTGAATACCGGCGGCAATGTCTCTTATGCTTCCGGCGATATCAATAGCAGCACAAATGCACAGGTTGGCGCCATGGCTTATATGAACAGCTTCTACGGAGCTGATGCTACAATGGGTATCGGCTTCGACCTTGCAAATAACGCCGTTGTGAGCTTCGATCAAAACAATGGCAGCACTATTCACACCATAGGTCTGAGTGGCCTGCTTATTAACAATAGCGACGGTGTAGGTATGGATATATATCATGATGCCTCCCTGCACACCAATAATATCTACCTCTCTGCAACAACAATTCTTAACAGCGGCGCTCACCTGTATTCAGTGAACGCAAATACAGGTTTTGCAATGGACCTCGGCCCTATCGGTTCAGGTTCCCTGGATGTAGCAGATATAGCTTTAGAAATAGATGACAATTCAGGCGGCCAGGTAACAGGTAATGTATTGATAGGCCTTACGCTGAACTTACACAATCTTGTGTTCTTTGATTCCGACAACCCCGGCAATGTAATAGATGTAATGAGCATCGATGGAATGACTTCAGGACAAACAATGGTGGCCATCGACTTTAGCCCTGAAAACGGTTTACTCTACGGACTTGGTTTCAACATCAGCAACAACCAATATCAGCTATACACAATAGATATTAATACCAATACCGACGTAGCATCTGCAACAGCAGTAAACACCAATCCGAGCTCGCTGAGCCTCACCACTACCGGTAACGGCAATGTAAACCTCGGTTTCGATTTCAATCCACTTACCAACGACATACGCGTGGTGAGCGGCAATGGACTCAATGTAATGCTGGATGCTAACACAGGTTTAATATCAGCTGACAGCAGCTTCTTCTATGGCAGCGGTGATGTGAATGCAGGCGCAAATGTCAACCTTGGCGCTGTAGCACATACTAACAGCTACTTCGGCGCTACAACCACCACCCTGGTAGGTATTGATCTGGCTACAGGTTCATTGGTGAACTTTGATGATGGCGGTATGAACGACGGCAGCGTTACAGGTATGCTCAGCACTATCCTGTCACTAAGTGCTATGCTCGGTTCCGGAAACGATGCAAACGGATCCATGGACGTATACTATGATGCTAACAGCTCCGCAAACGTCGGCTACATGACCGTTAACGACAACGGCTACGATGACGATGTCGACAACTACGGAGATCTCTACGAAGTGAACCCTACTACAGGCGGTACTATAGACAGGGGTACAGTGGGTAACGGTATACCAATAACCGACGTGGCAGCCAAACATACCGCTCCTACAGGCATCGGAAACACAGTAGCCTACGCTCAGCAAACCTCGCTGCTATTCTATCCCAATCCTGTTGCTTCACAGGCCCGTATAGAACTTGCATATCCGGCTATGAGTTCGGTATATGTAGACGTAATAGACCTCCGCGGACAAGTAATGCGTTCATTTTCTTATGCCCCCGGCTCTACTACCCTCGATCTCGACATGAGTACACTCGCCACCGGTATTTACAATGTACGCGTAATAGAAAACCGCAGCATCAGTAATATAAAAGTGGTGAAGGAGTAATCTCCTTTTTATAGATAAAGCATAAAGGGTATCCAATCGGTGCCCTTTATTAATTTCTTGTCAACGCAGTTTTTAAATAACTCTCCTCCTGGCAGGGAGGGGTGGCCGCGAATGCGGCCGGGGTGGGCACTGCAGCGACTAAGCCGCTCGCCCCCGTGGTGTTTGTAAGCTCTTCCCCATTCAGGGGGAGCCGGAGGGGGTTATTCAGTCAATACCTTCCCGGTCATCTCCACAGGTATCTGCAAACCCATGTAGTGAAGAATAGTAGGTGCTATATCACCCAGCTTGCCATTCTGCAGTGGTCCGTTAAAATCACTGGAGATAATAAAGAACGGTACAGGGTTCAGCGTGTGCGCGGTATTAGGTGTTCCGTCTTCATTGATCATATAATCAGAGTTGCCGTGGTCTGCTGTCAGGAATACCGCATAGCCATGCTCCAGTGCAGCAGGCACTATCCGGCTCACACATTCATCAACGGTCTCCACTGCTTTTATTGCTGCTTCCCAAACTCCCGTGTGCCCAACCATGTCGGCATTGGCAAAATTCAGGCAGATGAAGTCTGCGGTTTCGTTATTTATTTCGGGGATGATCGCATCTGTAACATCATAAGCACTCATTTGCGGCTTCATGTCATAAGTGGCCACGTCCTTGGGTGATGGCTTCATGATCCTGCTCTCACCTTCAAACGGCTGCTCGCGGCCGCCGGAGAAGAAGAAAGTGACATGCGGGTATTTTTCGGTCTCCGCTATGCGGATCTGTTTTTTGCCATTGGCTTCCAGCACCTCGCCCAGCGTTTTGGTAAGGTCGCTGTTATGGAAGATAACGCCCACGCCATGGTACTTTTTATCATACTCGGTCATGGTAACATAGTGCAGGTTCAGCGGGTGCATACTCTCTTCTGAGATACGCTCCTGTGTCAGTGCTATAGTTATCTCCCTGCACCTGTCTGTGCGGAAGTTGAAGCATACTACTACGTCGCCATCCTTTATAGTAGCCAGCGGTTTATCATCGGTTCCTGTAATAATGATCGGCTTTATAAACTCGTCGGTTACTCCGGCATCGTAGGAAGCCTTTATGCCTGCGAGGGCATCCTTCTCATATACGCCAATACCCTGGGTAAGTGCATCGTAGGCCAGCTTCACCCTCTCCCAGCGGCGGTCGCGGTCCATGGCATAATACCTGCCGGTTACCGAGGCTATATAGCCGCCCGTCTCCCGTAGGTGCTCTTCCAGGTCGCTGATATAATCATATCCTCCCTTAGGGTCGGTATCCCTGCCATCGGTGAAGGCGTGGATGGCTACATCGGGCACATTATTCTTCCGGGCCAGGCTGCAAAGCGCCTTCAGGTGCTCTATATGGCTGTGTACACCTCCATCGCTCACGAGGCCCATAAGGTGCAGGGTAACTCCTGTCGCTTTGGCCTGCTCAAAGGCAGCCATCAGTACCTTATTATGCTCCAGCTCACCCTCGCGTATCGCCACATTTATCCGCTGCAGCTCCTGGTACACTATCCGGCCCGCCCCTATGTTCAGGTGGCCTACCTCTGAGTTGCCCATCTGTCCATCCGGCAGACCTACCGACTCCCCGCAGGTGATCAGCTCACAATTAGGGTATTTATTATATAGCGACTTTACAAAAGGGGCGTTGGCATTGGCTATGGCATCAGCTTTCTGCACCTGCCCGTGGCCCCAGCCGTCCATTATAATCAGCATTACTTTGCGTTGCATGCCCGCAAAGGTACGCAAAGGCATTGGCAGAGTAATTCCCCCTTAGTGCGTAAACCCTGTGAGTGGGCGAAGGGGGTGGCCAGTGGGGTGGCTTAAGTGCGTGGGCGGCCGGGGTGTGTTCCGACAGCATTAAGGCTACCTAAACCCGATCCGAAACATTGTCTAAATGTTAATGTCTTTCCGCTTTGTTTTATATTCAAATATTCCTTGTATCTTCATTGCCCTTTTTGGCCGGGATAAACTAATGGTTAAATACAAAAAGGGCGCAGAATTTTTAAGAAAAGGCTTCGGAACGCATAATTGGCTTAGTTTTTGATGCTGTTTGCTTAGATTTTGTGAAGAGCTTAAGATGAAAAACCTCTACAAAAGGATTCTATTTACGGTAACTGTTCTGCTGGCTCTCTCGGGGACGGTTAAGGCACAGTCTGCACTGGAAGATGTGACCAATGGCGTGCGCACAGGTAATGTCGCCCTCATTGCTCCTTACTTCGATAATGTAGTGCCTATTACCATGAATAATACCCTGAGCACCTACAGCCGCACCCAGGCCGAAATGATACTGAAGGATTTTTTCTCCCGCAATATGCCTAAAGAACTGATGGTAGCCAACAGCGGAACCTCTAACAACGCCAAGTTTGTAATAGGAGAGCTGATGACCACTACCGGCAAATACTCGGTGTACATACTCCTCAAGGAAAAAGAACACGTTTTCTACCTCCAGGAGCTCCGCCTCAACAAATAGCAAGAAAGATTGATTTTGTATATAATCCCTCCGGAAAAACGGGGGGATTTTTTTATTACCGCTTTTGAAAATCTGAAGGGGCGGAAAGCCGCGCCAATACTGAAAAGCTTCCATTTTTATTACCAATTCTGTACCGCCTTCTTTCCGGTTTTTTACCGGTTCATTACCGATCGTTTACCGATTGTTTACCGGTTTGTTACCGCTCATTTCCGGTTCATGCTTTCGTTTGACACTTCGTCACTTTTTTTGCGGCTGCAGCCGACGCCGTGCAGGCTTGTGCAGTGTATGCGCAGACTTGTGCTATATATGTGCATAGATGCGCAATGACTGTGCAAGCTTGTGCAACGTAAATGCAATGTGTGTGCAACGGGTGTAGTAATGCAGGTGGCTGAAATGCGCTGTAGGAGTGGATTTACTCCAGCGATAAGGTTTATAGTTTCAAAGAGCTTAGTTAGACGGGGCGCAGAAAAAAATGTATGCTTGTCTCTTGTATGTAAAGATACGAAGTGAGAGGGGGTGATGCAAATTTAGTTTCCCACAAAGGAAATTGCCGGAAGCTTTACGGGTTGCAAACTTGCAGTAGCTTTCAGCCGATTAGAAATCGGTTGCCTTTTGCAGACACAGGTGGCCCTTCGGAACACCTGCGCCAGCTGGGGTAGAATAGCATGGAATTATAATATGTTTAGTAGTTTTACTATAAATAAATGATATGAACAAGCAACAGGCTCAGAAGATGATAGAAGAACTGATGAGCGAAGTTGATGAACACAATGTGATAACACAGTTTTGGATGGACAAAGTTCAAGGATATACACAGACAATTTTCGGGGACCATTCTCAATCCATTGCACTTCCCATGTTCGGAACATATTACTGGGATAGGCCCTACCATGCATGGGACCAAAATAAAAAAGAACTGGTAGTAGAAAAATTGAAGCAAATGTTCTCAACTTATCTAGCCATGATAAATAGTGGTGCGTTCCTAAAACAAAATTTCTTGTCTAGATTTTCCACACCTGAGATAATAATAACAATAGTTGTAACGGTGCTCGGCTTAGGAGTTACACTTGGGAGTGGGCTATACAACTTGGGGTATTTGTTTGGAGGGCAGGGCGGTGAGTGTAAGGTGTTCTATTTTGAGAAAGAAAATCAAAAATTAAAAGACGACCTTGCAGAAACGAATCGAAAACTCCTGGAGTATAAGAGCAACACACAAAAGACGGTAACGCAGATAATAAATACAAAGTAAATGACAGTATTTTATACGCTACCCGAACTCTGCCATGTCTTGGAAGAATTCCAAACGATTTACACTTACCAAACTTCATTAACAATCCCGAATGCGGCTAAGGCGTCTTTGAAGCATTACAAGGAGAGAACATGTCGCTTCTGTAGCAAAAAATATCCGAGTACTTCATTTATGAAGGAAGCTCATATTCTACCATTTTTTCTGGGGAATCGATATGGGCTTTCAGAATTTGAATGTGATAATTGCAACAGTCATTTTAGTAGATTTGAAAATGACCTAGCTAAATATCTTGGTGTAGAAAAGTCTATCAATGGTTCAATTTCTCGTAACGGAATTCCCACAACAAAATCCCAAGCCAATGACATCGAGGCCAGGAGTGCTACAATGCTTGGAGTTAAAGGAAGAATGATTCAATTGACGGACTTGGAAAGTGACTCTCTGGAAATTATTGATTCTGAAGATGGTGAAGATACTTTAGTTAAATTTAAGTTTGTAAAACAAAGTTATATACCGGCCTTTGTCTACAAGAGTTTATTGAAGATAGCACTATCAGCACTTCCACTAGAAGAAACAAAATACTATAGTAATGCCTTTAGCTACCTGCTTGATAGTGAAAACAAAAAATGGAAAGGCTTCCAAAGCCTGATGATATTCAAATTTCCTATTACACCATCTTTTGTTTTACCCTTTGGAAGACTCTTCAAAAAAAAGGACGAAAGTATCAGCGCTTGCACCCATCAATTTTCGCTGTATTATCAAAATTTGGTATTGTCCTTTGGCATTCCTTTTCATATAGCCGACATTCAAAACGGATTGTACGATGGTAAAAGTTATAGCTTTCCAATATGTCCCCCGCTGTCGGTTTTTCCTCTACCTATAGGATTAAAAGTAGAAAGCCAAAATTTAGACCTCTCCTCATATGAAATAGTAAAAGGTGAAAAAGAAGAGATTGTAATGAAGTCTAAAAAAATTGATCCCAATCTAATGGCGAGCATTGACCACGAGACTGGAGAAGTGTCACCTAGTAAATTCAACATAGAGAAAATAAAGGGTATTTTCCTTTATAAATCAGACCAAGAACTTAAAATAACACAGGTTAAAAAAAACGACAAGGATATATAATGATATCTACTGTAAACTTCAGCACCGATTTTAGTGAGAAGGTACACTTATTAAATATGAATTTCTTTATTAGTGCTAGAGTCTACTGCTGCCTCACCATTAGCCAATAATCGTTGCTGTTGTAGTAAACGGCTGTGTCTGTGGTGGTGATGTTGTTTTCGGGCTTTTGCGAGGTAGCGTACATGTAGGTATCTCCAAGCTCCGTTTGCCCCGGTACAGCGCGGAGTATGAGAGGCGAGATGTCATTTGTCATCTTTTCTATGAGCATGCAGCGGTGTTTGTGTTCGCGGATGTTGCCGCCGGGCAGTTTGGTCCGTAACGTATAGCTCAAGTCGCGGTTGATGATGACTTCACGGTAGCGCTGCTCTTCGGTGCTGGTGTTCCAGAGGCTGTTCC
This sequence comes from Flavipsychrobacter sp., assembly GCA_035626755.1. Classification (GTDB taxonomy): domain Bacteria; phylum Bacteroidota; class Bacteroidia; order Chitinophagales; family Chitinophagaceae; genus MKUN01. Next base: position 431 of record DASPNB010000454.1, on the reverse strand, counting down.
AGTTATGGTCAAATTTATCGACGGATACCCATCGTGTACTTGCAGCACCCTGCCGGAAGAAGGCGTTGCGGAGATGGCCTGTGCGATGCACCATGGAATGGAGAAAAATATTGCTGGTGTTGAGAATTTCCTGGCCAGTTAGATAGAACCAATAGAGGCTGTCATAGAGCCGGGAACTGCCCCAACTGGAGTAAATGCCGTCATCGCTGACCACGTCGAAGTAGAAGCTGTCGTTGGGCTGGAATTTATCGATGTGCCAGTTGTTGTTTGAGCCGACGCTGGTCATGCCGGGCTGGAGTTGTAACTCTGTAAATACGTTGGTATTGTTGATGTAGTCGTTCCAGGTTTTGTAAACACGCATGGTCAACTGAACGCCGAAGGGATTAATGACATTCATATCGACGGTGTAGGAACTGAAGGTGCCTTCCGGG
>DASPNB010000453.1:0-3809 GCA_035626755.1 Flavipsychrobacter sp. | reverse complement strand
TCTATCTCATCTACAACAGCGTCCAAGTCGCTCATCACTTGTATATTCAGGGCATTTAGTTTATCCAGGCGGTTAATGGTAACAGTATAAATCCCGTTATCCAGCGAGGTCAAAAGCGTTTGGTACATACGGTAATTGTTTGTGCAAATGTAAAGGGTAGCAAGGGAGAGAAAGAATAACGGTTTTACCGTAATTTAATAATCCAATTCAAGCCGATTAGGAAATCATGTTATGAAAAGAGTGTGGCCGTTTTTAATCATGGGAGCTTGCCTATCCTCCTGCTATGTGTTCAAAGCATACAAGTACCGAAACTTTGAATTAAAGGACGTGGAAAAGCTGGGCGCTGTACCGCTGCAGGCATCAACTCAGCCCTTTGTTTTTGCTTACGATACGCTGAATCATACCAGCCTTCAGCAATACCTGGATAGCAACCTCACCCGGTCGCATACCTATGCTTTCCTGGTCATCCGTAACGATACCATCCTGTACGAACGCTATTTCGGGGCCATAACAGAAAGCACCAAACTGCCTTCCTTTTCTGTAGCCAAATCAGTCGTGAGCACTTTAGTAGGAATAGCTTTGCAGGAAGGACTGATCCAAAGCCTGCACGATCCGATAACCAGGTATCTTCCCTACCTGCGGGAGCGGGACAATGATTTTGACCTGGTGACCATACAGCATGTACTGGATATGCGCAGTGGTGTCAGGAGCAGCGAGAATTACTTCAACCCTTTTAGCAATGTGCTCCAGATGGGTTTTGCTTCCAATGTCAGCAAGCCTGCCTCTAAAGTAAAGCTCGGGCAGATGCCCGGCCAGTTTGAGTACAAAAGTGTCAATACCCAATTGCTGGCCATGATCCTGGAAAAAGTAACAGGTAAAAAGCTGCAGGACTATGTGGTCGAAAAGCTATGGGCACCCTTAGGCATGGAGCATGCCGCCACCTGGAACAGCGATAAGGAGCAAACCGTAAGGGCCTTCTGTTGCATCAATGCCGCCGCCAGGGACTATGCTAAATTTGGAAGGCTCTTTTTGAAAAAGGGGGCCTGGCAGGGCCGGCAGGTGGTACCCGAAGATTGGGTATTCCGCTCTGTCAATGCAGATACCATGTCGCGCTACGGGGGCTATAGGAACCAGTGGTGGTCCGACTCAAGAAAGGAATATTTTAAAGACTCACTTGCTGCTGTTGCCTTTGCCAATCAACATACCAGTGCAGAGATGAAGACCTACCGTATGAAAAACTCAAACCAAACAGGCTACAGGGTAGATTACCACACAGGCGAGTTTCATGCAGAAGGCATCTTAGGCCAATACGTATATGTTAACCCGGCAAAGAATCTTGTCATTGTACGACTGGGACACAACTGGAGTCACCCAAAGATGTATGCCCAGCGATTTATTTATAACCTCGGGCAAGCCCTCCGGTAATATCCTTTCTGTGCAGGGCTGCCTGCATACCCAAACGCCGTATATTAGTGTCTTGTGTCAGGCAATATCCACTATCTAAACCATCACGATCATGAATGTGCTGCATGCCCTCATCAACGAGCTCGAAAGCCACATACCCGATTATGAGCAAAGTAATACTGCCGTTTCTGCAGGCACTGTAGGATGGCACATTTCCCATTCGGTTCTGACACTTCAGGTCATTATAGACGCTATCGTCAATTCTAATCCGGGGGCCTACAAATGGACATTCAACTGGAAGCGCTCATTGGTATACACCATCAACAGGATACCCAGGGAAAAAGCAAAAGCGCCAAAGCTCGTTCAGCCTAAAAGCGATCTACAAAAGGAAGTCCTGGTAAGCCAGGTAAAGCAGGTAAAAGAGCGCCTAAAAGCCTTGGAAGCACTCTCTCCTAACCACTATTTCAACCATCCTTATTTCGGTCAGCTAAACCTGAAGCCATCCAAACGATTCCTCGAACTTCACACAAAGCATCACCTTAAGATTATAAAAGACATCGTTCAGGCCAAGGCCAAATAAGCGTTGGCTATCAGTAAACGGCTAAGCCATTAATGTTAATAATAGTTGGGGAAATTGTCCTGTTATGTTACAAAAAAGAAGCGTTATACCAAGAGCTCCATGCCTTTTTTATTCCTCTTTTAGGTATCTGCGGTCAGCTTATTCTCCGTAATTTTTGCCTGTTAATACGCGTGTTAGACACCGCCTGTAAAGCTTCTTCAATCACTTCCTTATGAAGCATAGTTTCTGCCATTCCATCAGTCTGAATAGTTAACAATAGCTGATACATAAATGGTTTTCAGCACTTATTCGAAAGCCGGTACATGGCCAGTCCCTTGTTGCCCGGCGGTTCCTTGTTTTGGTTGTTTACTTTTTACTTATGCGGCATCTATCGACTGATCATATATGATCTTAATTAGTAGTAGTCAGCCTTTGGTATTCTGCTATATTGGATTCTTTGATCTTGCTGCCTTTCACCAGTAACCATATACCAAAAACCAGCTCGCCGATGTAGAAAGCCATCATCCAGGAAAGGTTGTACTCTTTGAAGAAGTAAGGCTGCAAACTAATAAGAATATAGGCCAGCCCTGCCAGGATAATAAGGACTCCCATTAGTTTGGATATATAAGAAGCTTTGTAAATTAAGACACCACCAAGCACCAGGTAACTGCCGAACACAATAAAAGCAAGGTTCATGGCAAATCGTCGGGCATTTACCATCAACAATACCTGTTCGTTTTCAAAGGCTCCCTGGAGCGCTGGCATATGCACCAGCTGGTAAGCAGTTAACAAGTTGGAAAGAGCTACAATGGAAAGTCCGGCATAGACTATCCTGAGCCAGGCCCCCAGCAGGGCTAGTAGTGCATTCACAGGCCTTACAAAAATATACATGGTCCAGGCAAGCAACACATCCTTAAGGAAGGTGAAGAGCATGGCGTATATCCCGGAAAGAAAAAGTTGTGGTTGCTGCAACAGGTTTTGCGTAGTCTTTGCCGCATCATCATAGTCAATGAGTTTTCCGAAAACATAAAACTCTCCATAAGGAGATGTTGGCACAAACAGTGTAAGTCCGGTTATCAGGGCTGCTGTGCCCATTGAAATACTGCTTTGCTTTTTAATCACGGCAACTGGATTTATTTCAGCATTAAATTACAGGTTTGTACCGGAAGACAGAGAATGACGTACAAACGTTTGCTAAGCCATGCTGCTTTTGGATAAAGCACACTTCATTTATATGATCGTTTATTGATTGTATCATCGTCAGGGTGCGCCCATAGGCTTATTTCTTTGGAGGCATAAGGCACGGTTCTTACAATGACTGAAAACAGTGTTAGATATTGACTCCTGTACAAGTTGTCTATACGGTCGTTCAATAGTCGTTGTACTGTTTATTTGTGATTGACAGTTGGACGTTAGGTTTTAGCCTGCAATGCAGCTATCTGTGTTAGGCGTTCTTTCTTAAATTGTCATCTTCATCAAAGAGGCGTTTTAGATGTCTCTCCCTTAATACGATTCCTGCTAAGCAACAAACAACTGCCAGAAACATAGCTGAAGTAAAAGTAAACAGGGGTGATGCCGGATAAGCCAGTGACAACAATGCCAATCCTGTAAAGAATAGGCCCATCGTAAAGGATGGTCTAACAGTCCATCTCATTGCTTCACGCTGAACCACTTCATTATTCTGCCAGGCAGAATTAAGGGGTATAGAATTATACCAATGCAGCTTTTTAGGGGGAAAGAATCGGAAAATAATACCACATGCAATCATTGCTACACCCGTCAATAAGGTGATGCCTGCAAACTCATTTTCCAAAATGTTGTCCATCATAATTAGACATCAAAGTAT
>DASPNB010000452.1:0-2235 GCA_035626755.1 Flavipsychrobacter sp. | reverse complement strand
GCGTGGCTTGAAAATTCTTCCAGCTTGCGGTGCAGTTCTTCTTTCATGTTCACTGATATCTGGTTAGCGCGTTTAGCTATAACCACGATAGACTCATACAGGTTGCCTGTCTTGTTCTTCAGCGCGATAACATCGCGTGTTTCAACAAGCGGATTTACGGCAGCCATTGCTTTTTTATTTGTGCTCATTACGAAGTTTTTTTATGTTATTTTCAGCTTGTTCGTAGTATTTCTGCGCTTCAGCAACAAAAGGAGATTTCGGGTACTCGTCTTTAAGTAACTGGTAGGCATTTATCGCGTTGGTAAAACGCTCTTCCTGCTTCTCCTTCACGCTTTCGCGGGCGTAAAGATACAACGATTTCATGATCCAGAACTGGTATTCATCAACTTTCTCCGATTCGGGGTAGGAATCCAGCACGCTTTTGTAGGCTACGCTGGCGGCTTTATACTGGCCAATGTTATAATAAAGCCTGGCAGCTTCCGATTCCTTCTTCTCCAGCTTACCCCTCAGTTCATCTATGTATTTATTGGCTTCCGACAGCCTTTTAGACTCGGGGTGCGTGCTTGAAAAAGCCTGCAGGGCGCCTATGGCCTTCATGGTATTGGTAGGGTCCAGGCTATAGTTAGGCGAATACTTGTAAAGGCTTAGCCCGTGCATGAATTCGGCCTCCTCTGCATCCTTGCTGTTAGGGAAAAATTCAACGAAATTCTTGAAGTGGTAGGATGAGGACAGGTAGTCCTTCATGTTGTAAAAGCTATATGCGTATTTGTAATAAAGAGGCTCGTAGTTACGGGTATTCTTCATTACCGGTATCAGGCTTTCATATAGCTGATTGGCGCGCTGGTATTGCTTTTTGTCGTAGTACTCATTGGCTTTTGCGAGCTTTTTATTGATATCGCTGCTCTTTAGCAGGCGCTCATACCCGTTACAGGACGTAAGCAACAACAAACAAATACCGGCAAACCAGTGAAAAGAAGCTCTGAATGGCATAATTAAGGGCTGCAAAAATATACAAATTAGAGTATAGCTCCTAAAGGCTGTTCTAAATAAACGTTAAAACACTGATTAGGAGCCAATTTCACGCGAAATTAACCACAATTCACAGGTTATCCACATTTCCAGATGTAGTAGTATCAAGGCTTTGCGACGATTTACACATCGTATGAGTCCACATAGCAACATATGGCTGTGGAAAAATATATTTCACAGTTTAGGTGGGAATTTGTGGTAGAAAGTGTTTTTTTGTGGTAATAATATTAAAACGCGCTTAAAACCACTCATGTCAAGCTTTCTCGGCGAATACGAAGTTGCACTGGATGCCAAAGGTCGCTTTTTGCTGCCTTCGGGATTCCGCAAGCAGATGCCGAAGGGTAGTGAAGAGAAATTTGTTGTAAAACGTGGTTTTGAGAATTGCCTCACCTTGTATCCCATCGCCACCTGGACCAAGCTGGCTGAGAAGATCGGCAAGCTGAACGACTTCAACCCGAAGGTTCGTGAATTCAAAAGATTATTCCTGAACGGAGCCAATATCGTAGACGTTGACAGTGCAGGCCGCCTGTTGCTGCCCAAGCCGTTGCAGGAGTATGCCGGAATGAATAAGGACATCGTGTTTGCCGCGCAGGGCGATAAAGTAGAGTTGTGGGATAAAGATACATATTATAAGTACATGAATCAGCAGTCCGGTAATATGAGTGACCTGGCGGCTGAAGTGGCAGGTGGAGATTTCATGAATCCGTTTGAAGATTAGTAAATGGAGGGTCCCACTTTTTACCACACCTCAGTTCTTTTACATGAAGCTGTTGAAGGGCTGGAAATTAAAAAAGATGGCGTGTATGTAGACGCCACCTTTGGAGGAGGAGGGCACAGCCGGGAGATACTGAAGCATTTAGGGCCTAAAGGAAAGTTGATAGCCTTTGATCATGATGCGGATGCCTGGCGAAACAAGCCCGATGACGACAGATTGATACCTGTAACAGAAAATTTCAGGTATGTGCGCAGGTTTCTCAGGCTGCACGGGCATAGTGAAGTAGATGGCATACTGGCCGACCTGGGAGTAAGTTCTTTTCAGTTTGATACAGCAGAGCGTGGTTTTTCCATACGCTTCGACGGTCCCCTTGATATGAGAATGGACCAGAGAATGGAAAAAAGCGCTGCCGATGTCATAAAGACCTACAGTGAGCAGCAGCTGCACCAAATTTTTGAGCAGTATGGCGAGGTGAGAAACTCCAGGCAACT
>DASPNB010000451.1:0-5464 GCA_035626755.1 Flavipsychrobacter sp. | reverse complement strand
TCAAGTATTTTGTTGTCTGAAAGGATCATGCAGCAAATATAAATGAAAGCCACGCCCTTATGTCCCGGCTGCAGAGAATATTTATTCCCTACATATTCACACTTCATGGAGCTGCTTTTTACCTTTATATTCCTTTAGAATTATACATGCCTTTATACAAAGAATGGAGCATTGGTCACGACAGTCTCGCCGCCATCTGGAAAATAGATGAGCCGGAAAAATTCTTTATAGATAGAACCGGCTATGGTGTAAACATTAAAAATGAAAAGCGCAGAATGGAGCACCTGGCAGGCCGCTTTCTGCTAAAACACCTTAAACACGATTTTCCCTTGTTCAACATTAGCCCCGATGAACATGATAAGCCACGCGTAGATAATAACCATTATTTTTTTTCCATTTCTCATTCATGGCCATATGTGGCCGCTGTAGTAAGCCCATATCATGAATGTGGTATAGATATCCAATGCTGGCATCCGCGCATGGAAATGCTCCAGAACAAATTCCTCTCAGCCGAAGAGCGGCAGCTATTCAAGAATGATCCCAAATTGATTACCATGGCCTGGAGTGCTAAAGAGGCTGCCTACAAATGGCAAGGTCGCCGGGGAGTAGAATTTATTGACCACCTCCTTATCCGGTTTTTTGAGAAAAAGGATGAAATATACAATATGGATATTTTCTTAAATTTGATGAGTCCAGCTGTCCTTTTAAACCTTGAATGTGCCATTTTTGCTGATTTTTCCTATGCCCTGGTCCTAAATTCACAACAATGGGAGTTAAACGGCAACAAAACAATATTATTTTAATGTTGTGTTTTTGGAAATTTTCAGCCGAAATACTTGCAGAACGTCTAAAAATTCTTACTTTCGCGTAAAATTTAATATTTTATGTCATCTCTCCGCTATCTCGCGTTACAGGAACTTGCTACAGAAGAGAAAAAAGTATCCCACTACAACGGGAAAAGAATCTCAGCGATGTTTAACAGTAATGTATTCACCGGCCGCGCCATGCGTGAATACCTGAGCGATGAGGCTTACAAAAGCCTTATGGGCTCCATTAAGTCTGGTTCAAAGATAGACCGCCGCATGGCAGATCAGATTGCAGCAGGTATGAAGGCATGGTCTGAAGAGCGTGGTGTTACCCACTACACTCACTGGTTCCAGCCTCTTACAGGCACTACTGCAGAAAAGCACGACTCATTCTTTACCATAAAGAGTGATGGTGCTGCTATTGAACTGTTTGACGGTGACGCACTGATACAACAGGAACCAGATGCATCCAGTTTCCCTAACGGCGGTATCCGGGCCACTTTCGAGGCTCGTGGGTATACAGCATGGGATCCTTCTTCTCCTGCATTCATTATGGAGAGCGGAATGGGCAAAACACTTTGCATACCTACCATATTCATTGCATACAATGGTGAGTCGCTCGACTATAAAGCACCACTGCTGAAATCTATCGCAGCACTTGATAAGGCTGCCGTAGATGTGTGCAACTATTTCGATAAGAATGTAACTAAGGTTACTGCTACTCTCGGTTGGGAACAGGAGTATTTTGTGGTTGACGAAACGCTCGCCAATGCCCGCCCCGACCTGGTAATGTGCGGACGCACTCTTATTGGTCACGCTCCTGCAAAGGGACAGCAATTAGAAGACCACTACTTTGGGTCTATACCTGAACGCACTTACGCCTTTATGCAGGATTTCGAACAGGAGTCTTACAAGCTGGGCATTCCATTGCGCACTCGTCACAACGAGGTAGCTCCCGGCCAGTTTGAATGTGCTCCTATGTTCGAAGAATGTAACATAGCTGTAGACCACAACTCGCTGCTGATGGACGTAATGGCAAAGGTCGCCAAACGTCATAAGCTGAAAGTGCTGCTGCATGAAAAACCATTCGCCGGTGTGAATGGTAGTGGTAAGCACAACAACTGGAGCCTCGCTACAGATACAGGCGTTAACCTGCTTTCTCCTGGCAAAACACCTCGCACGAACCTCATGTTCCTTACCTTCTTTGTAAATACCATCAAAGCGGTACATGACCATGCTGACCTGCTGCGAGCTGCAATTGCTTCTGCTAACAATGATCATCGCCTGGGTGCTAACGAAGCGCCTCCCGCTATTATTTCGGTATATATAGGTAAATACCTTACTGAAGTGCTGAACGAAGTGGAGACCCGTGTAAAGGAAAAATTCAGCGAGCAGGATGAAGTGATCCTGAAGCTTGATATCCATAAGCAAATTCCTGAACTGCTGATGGACAATACCGATCGCAACCGTACCTCTCCGTTTGCCTTTACAGGCAATAAGTTTGAGTTCCGCGCGGTAGGCTCTTCCGCCAACTGCGGCTCGCCAATGACAGTGCTGAATACTATCATGACGAATGCACTGAGAGAATTTAAGCGTGATGTAGACGCCCTGATAGAGAAAGGTGAGAAAAAAGAAATAGCTATCATGCACATACTGCGCAAGTATATAGCGGAATCTCGCAACATACTTTTCGAAGGTGATAACTATAGCGACGAATGGGCTGAAGAAGCTAAGCGTCGTGGTCTCAATAACTTCAAGACCACGCCGGAAGCGCTGGAAGCCTACGTTACCGAAAAGGCAAAACAACTCTTTTTCGACAATGGCATCTATTCTAAGCGTGAGCTGGAAGCCCGTCATGAGATAATGCTTGAAGATTACGTGAAGAAAGTACAGATAGAAGCCCGCATACTAGGATATATGGCTACCAACCACATCCTGCCTGCGGCTGTTAACTATCAGAATGTGCTCATCGGGAACGTGAAGGGCCTGAAGGATATCGGCCTGGGAGAAGATAGCTATAAAGCTCAGAAGAACCTTGTAAGTGTTATTAGCAGTCACATTCAGAACATTAATGACAATGTAGAGAAAATGATTGAGGCTCGTAAAAAGGCTAACAATACAGGTGACATGCACAAACGTGCAGAACTGTATTGCCACGAGGTAAAAGCATACTTCGATAACATTCGTTACCATGCAGACAAGCTGGAATTGCTGGTTGATGATAAGACCTGGCCTTTGCCAAAGTATCGTGAACTATTGTTCCTTCGCTGATAGCACTATGTTTTTTAGAAGGCCATCCCGGTACACATCGGGATGGCTTTTTTCTTAATAAGGGCCTATATTTGTTGCTATACTTCAAACGTTGACAGATAATCCGCAAATGACTGCAAAAAGCCCTATCACAAATTTTCTATCGAACAATAAGTTCGTTCTGGCCCTGCTTTGGTTGATAGTATTTATTCTTTATCTCCCCACCGCACGTGCTGGCCTCGTTGGCGACTTTCCGGGATGGGTTGAGATGCTGGAAAGCAATAGCTTCTGGGACTATATTAACCGCAAAGGTTCCAGGATTACCAGCCTTTACCAGTTCACGCAAACTGTAACTTATCTTTTTTACCAGGTGTTCGGTACACATGCCTGGCCCTGGCACCTGCTGTACGTAACTATGCAGGCAGTAAACGCATGGCTTTTGTTCATTGTTTGCAAACGTCTTTTCAATGATTCCGGGATTAATAATGCTGCGCAGATTTCGCTTGGAGGCACATTGCTATTTTGTGTTTGCCCGCACATCTCCGAGGTAGTAGTTTGGGAACCTTCCTACCACTACCTGCAGGGCTTTATGCTTATCCTGGTGATTATCTATTTATTGCAGAACTTTCTCTATCAGCAAAAGACAAAATACGCGATCTGGGGCGCTGTTTTGTTCTTTCTCTCCACATATTCGCTGGAGGTTTTTTACCTCACAATACCTTTCACCATTCTCTTCATTACCTATTATCGCTATGGTCTTTCTTATGATAATAAGGTAATCCGGAAAGCACTCTTGTATTTCCTACTGCCACAGCTTGCTCTCTTTACCGTGCATATGATTGTATTGTGGGCAGTTTATCATTCTCCCTTTGCTCATATTGGCAGTAACGCAGTTCAGCCTCTTGGCAATTATCTGTGTAAACTCCCTAAATATATTTTTCACATAGTTTTTTTCGGACGTTATTTTTCCCACGACTTCCGCCAGGAGGTTTATGCCTGGAGTAACAATCGTATATCCCTATTCGTGTTATACAGCGTACTTTCAATCATCTGCATCTACATTCTTGTCAGATTCAGGCAGATGACCAGCCGGCAAAAGGCAACAAGCCTGATGTTCTTTTTTTCACTGGTATCCCTTTCTATTCTTACTCCTATATGGTTTCCCGATACGTTTCATGTCATATACGACAGGTATACTTATATACTCGATGCGTTCATTTACATGACACTCAGCTTGCTCATAAGTTTTATTGCTGTCCGGTTTATTGCAGTTTCTTTGTGGTCCATGTATGCACTTGTCTGCGTGTTTTTTACCCTTAAGGTAAACATCTATTGGTATCATTCGGCTTCCATTGTCAATAATCTTCTTGACACTTTTCCTGATCCTAAAGGGAAAGATGTACTCTTGTTAAATCTGCCGGAATGTTTCAACGGTGCGCAAATGATTGGGACCCGCGACGAGGGAGAATTCCGTATAATGTACAATACCGTGCGGCACGGTAAATTGGATACGAATGTTTATGATGTAGTTGCCAGCAATTATATTAGCCAGTTTGATGGCGCTCATGTTAATGTTGCCAACGATAGTACAGTCAAGGTAACGCTCAATCAGTGGGGTACCTGGTGGATGCATTTTGGTTTCGGTGCTAACAGCCGGGAAAACAGCTCATTCCGGCTCGAAATGAAAGACGTAGGCCATTGGTACGACATCATATTAAAAAAGCCCGCCGACCAGTATCTTCTCCTTTACGTCGTTGGTGACCAATGGAAAGTGGTGGATATGAACAAGAAAGGCGTGGATCAGAACTAACTTCAGTATATCGCCATCATTTGTGAAGACATACGCACCCTTGTGCCTAAGCAATCGTCACTTTCTGTAGCATTGTTAGGAAAGCCCCTTCAGGGGTTGGGGGTTTTTCTTACTTTTGGGACTTAATTTTCCGCATACATGAATAAAGTAGTGGCGAATGCCGATGAAGCAATAAAAGATATCGGGTCAGGGGCAACACTCATGCTCGGTGGCTTTGGTCTTTGTGGTATACCCGAAAATTGTATTGCTGCACTTGTGCGCAAGGGAGTAAAAGACCTGACCTGTATTTCCAACAATGCAGGAGTCGATGACTTTGGTATTGGCTTAATGTTGCAGCAAAAGCAGGTAAAGAAAATGATCTCATCTTATGTGGGGGAGAATGCGGAATTTGAAAGGCAATTGCTGAGCGGTGAACTCGAAGTTGATCTTGTTCCTCAGGGAACCCTCGCTACGCGCTGTATGGCTGCAGGCTACGGAATGCCTGCCGTTTATCTATTAGCTGGTGTTGGAACGGAAGTAGCGCAGGGCAAAGAAGTGCGTAATTTCAACGGCAAAGACTATTTGCTGGAGGCCGCTTTTGATTCCGACTTCGCAATAG
>DASPNB010000450.1:0-7120 GCA_035626755.1 Flavipsychrobacter sp. | reverse complement strand
TTGGCGGGGTTGAATTTATATTTATGCAGCGGGCAAACGATATGTCCGCGGGCATCAAGCCATCCATCGCAAAGAGGAGCACCGGAATGCGGACAGGTAGCAGCGAAGGCAAATAAGCGCTCGGCAGTCTTAAGAAGGCCTACGTGTTTCTCGCCAATAGTCACTTCCTTCAGCTTGCCTTCCTCAAGGCTTGAGACAAAAGTTGATATGTTGTGCCAGTCGTAAAGCATTATCTTCTGGCGAGGAAAAAATCTTTCATAAGTTGGGCGCATTCATCGGCCAGGATGCCGTGTGCCAGTTCTGCTTTTTGGTGAAAAGGAAAGTTTTCGCCAGTTGTCTTACGGTAGCCGTTCTTTATGTCGGAGGCTCCGTATACGATGCGGCCTATCTTAGACCAATACATAGCGCCGCAACACATAAGGCAGGGCTCTACGGTAACATATATAGTTGCTTCAGGCAGATATTTGGCCCCCAGGGAGTTGAACGCTGCGGTAAGCGCTATCATTTCAGCGTGGGCCGTGCTGTCGTTCAGTTGTTCTACCTGGTTGTGACCACGGGAGATGATCTTATTGTCCCAAGCCACTATAACACCTACCGGGACCTCACCTGCTTCATAAGCGAGTTTGGCCTGCCGGAGGGCCTCCTTCATGAAATATGTATCGTCGAAAAACATTGTTGCAAAACTACTCCTTATTGGCCGTATCCATAATGATGGTAACAGGGCCATCGTTTACCAATGCGATCTTCATATCGGCGCCGAAAGTGCCGGTTAGAGTGGGTTTATTAAGTAAAGTGGTCATTTGAGTATTGAAGAATTCATAAAGCGGGATAGCCTGCTCTGGGCGGGCGGCACGGATGAAAGATGGGCGGTTTCCCTTTTTGTAGGAAGCATGAAGCGTGAACTGGCTTACAACCAGTATTTCGCCATCTACCTCCTGTATGTCCTTGTTCATAAGACCGGCCTCGTCGGAGAAAACCCGCAACTGGGCTATTTTTTTGCAGAGCCAGTTGGCATCTTCTGTAGTATCGGAGGCTTCTATGCCCAAAAGGACCATAAAGCCGAGGCCTATGGCAGCTTTCATTTCGCCATGGATGGTGACACTGGCTGTTGACACTCTTTGTATAACCGCTCTCATTTTTGAACCACGATTAATGGATTTTAGGGATTACCATGAATGTGTAAAGATAATGCCTGAAAAGAAAGTCCCACAGATCCATTAAATCATGTAAATCTTAGTTCAACTCGTATTTTTGCCGGGCAAATGAATTCATTCAATGATACGATAGTGGCCCTGGCCACTCCTCCCGGTGAGGGTGCGATAGGGGTGATACGCCTGAGCGGAAAGGATGCCATAATTATTGCGGACAAGATATTTGCCGGTAAAGACCTTTCAGCCCAGTCGTCGCATACGATACATTTCGGGAGAATAATGGAGGGTGAGCACACTATTGATGAAGTGGTTGTTAGCTTGTATAATGGTCCGAGGAGCTACACGGGTGAGAACGTGGTGGAGATAAACTGTCATGGGTCTAACTATATACTGCAAAAAGTAATTGAGCTCTGCCTGAGAGAAGGTGCTCAACTGGCCAAAGCGGGCGAGTTCACACAGCGAGCATTCCTGAATGGAAGAATGGATCTGGCCCAGGCAGAGGCAGTCGCTGATCTGATAGCGAGCCAGTCGTCTGCTTCACAACAGGCAGCGATGCATACGCTGAGGGGAGGCTTTAGCGAGGAGTTGAAACATATGCGGGAGCAGCTTATAAAATTTTCCGCGCTAATAGAGTTGGAATTGGACTTCAGCCAGGAAGATGTGGAGTTTGCTGACCGCACTCAGTTATATACCTTGATAAATGAGATGACAAAAGGGATTAAGGAACTCGTGCAGTCGTTCAAACTAGGTAATGTGATACGGAATGGAGTGAGTGTGGCTATAGTGGGCAAACCTAACGCAGGTAAGAGCACCTTGCTGAATACCTTACTGAATGAGGAGCGGGCCATAGTAAGCGAAATAGCGGGGACTACCCGCGATACTATAGAGGAAACACTAAATGTAAATGGCGTACTGTTTCGCCTGATAGATACTGCGGGTATTCGTGATCATTCTGCTGATGTAATAGAGAACATAGGCATGCAACGCAGCAAAGATGCCATGAAGCGGGCAGATATTGTGGTGTACATGTTTGACGCGAGTGAAAGTCAAAAATCTGACGTCGTTAGCCTGAGAGAGGAACTGGAGCAGGATGGTGTAAAGTATTTACTGGTGGGTAATAAAGTAGATGCCCTCGGCCTTGATGCTGCTAAAGACAAATTCAACGATGCAAACATACTCTTCATCTCAGCCAAAGAAAGAGAGAATATACAACAACTGAAACAACGTCTCTACGATATAGTAGTAGGTGGTGAAATAAAGCAGGAGGGTACAGTTATCACCAATGCCCGCCATCATCATGCACTGCAACGGGTGCTCAGTTCCTTAAACGATATACATTCAGGCATGGATAACAATATTCCGGGTGACCTGATCGCACTTGACATCCGCCGATGCCTGCATTACCTGGGAGAGATAACAGGCGAAGTAACCACCGAGGACAAACTGGATTATATATTTTCCAAGTTCTGTATCGGAAAGTAACCAAGAATTATAGCTATTGTATAAAAACTAAAAGCAACTAATCCAGTTACAATTCATCAAATATAATATTTGAGTATATACAATTATACATTCTGTCGTCCTGCACAGGCAAAATAAAAGCAAGCGCTACTGGTGGTTGAGATAATTATCTGATTGTTAATCGTTTAAGAATTAATTTTAACATTTTTTCACTTTTTCGCGCTGTCATATTGACATTAACGAAACTTACAATTAATTTTAGCTTAAGATGTGTAATTACATATCCATTTTTGGCAATGTTTAGGCAATAGTCAGCATCTCGAACGGCTTTATTTTTTTGCACGGTTTTTTCTTTTCATTACGGGCTTATCGCTCCATTGCCAGTTCGGGGATCAAGAAGAGAATTTTTATTTACGAGCACTTTCCGCAACAAACATTTGCGTGAGGTGTAAAAAACTTTTCGCATGAAGAAAAGAAGAATTCTGCTGGTACTACTGGCGGTGGCAGGCGTGTCAGCAAATGCGCAGAACGTTGTTTCAACAGACAGTGCAAAAAAAACTGCAGAGCAGAGCGTTCCGATCCAGGTAATTCCGAGGTTTGGTCTCTCACAGCCTCAAGCTGCATTACGTGAATCAGCCTTCCTTGGAGATGGTTGGCTTGGAAGCCTTGAACTGTCGAGGCGCTTAACTAAAGGATCTGTGTGGAAGTATAAGTATGAGCTGGGCTTTGGTCTCTCTGCTACTTATAATTCTTTTAGTGCAGATAATAGTCTCGGCTACGTGCGGTCGCTGTATAAAGGGCTCTTAGGTTCGGGAAATCCGTACTACAGCAAGAATGTTGGCAACGCAAACTCACTTCAAATTACTGTGGGTCCGCGAGTGACTGTCAGGGCTTCAAAGTTTTCGATAAGTCCGGGTGTGCAAGTGGGCTATATGAGTTTTCGTCGTGAGGGATACTCTGTATTATATGATGTAGCTGCTTCAGGCGGTGGTACAGGTACAGTAGTTCCGCTGTTTACTTCGCAAGAGGTGAGGACAGGTGGCCTGGTACTTAAGCCAGAATTGGAACTAGGCTATAAGCTCAGCTCTCAGACAGAACTGTCGCTCGGAGCGTCACAAAGTTTCGGACCAGCTATCAAAAACAGGTATAGCCTTTGGCAGCCGGCAAGCGGAAATAATAGTTATGATGAATTAGTAGGCGGGAAAGCTGAAAATGGTACAGTCCGCAGTCCATATAATAACCTGTCATATCAGCTGGGCATGAAAATGAGCCTGGACCCCAAATCATTGCAGGATGGCCTTACCGGGAAAGAAACGCGGAAGAAGAAGAAGCAAAATGAAATAAAAGAGGCCATGCGCAGGAAGGCGGACGAAAAGAAGAAGGAAGAAGAAAAAGTTGCTATTAAAAGTCCGGTGATCACGTACCCCACCAATAAGTCGACTACGACGATATTAAAAGACGAACTGCGTATAGAATATAAAGGAACAGACAGGCGAGACGTGCGCTACGAGATAAAACTATGGAGTGTTAGTAAGAATGGCAAGAGGAAGCTGGTGCTGAAGGATACTGTGCCTAATAATTGGAATGGAGTTATTGAGCATTTCAGCGATATTCAAACCCAGCAGACCAGTACTTATGAAGCACAGATGAACGTCATTGCCTCTGATACGGCTAAGCCTAAATCGGATGCGCCGGTAAAAGTTCATGGACAGTCGAAACCGGTCGATATGCCGAGGCCAAACGTACCGGGATTCAGCAATATAGTTATGTTTAACATAGCAGGTTCATGTTTTCCTGACCTGTCGGTTTCGCTCGATAGTGCCAAATGTGCCGACAGTAATAAAACAAAGGTTTGGGGCCACATAACTATCAATAATACTTCGGGCTTAACGATAAGCAGCGTTACGATTACAGATTTTAAGGCCAATAATTTTGCCGGTCCTCCTGTTTCCGTAAGCAACCTTGTGCCGGGTAACAGCCTGCCACCGGTAAACAATACCCAGTTCAGCTTTAATGTAGATGAGAACATGTGTAACAAAACACTGTTCATCAGGGTGCTGATCACCTACACTTGTGCGCTAACCGGAGAAACAGTAAATGTGCCGTGCGCAGATACGATTCAAATGCCTTGCTGCAGCTGTAACTACTGTGTGGACAGTATGCAGATAAAACCCGGCAATCAGGCCATAAAAGATATTGGCAACAATATGGCCCAGATCAACCAGACATTCTCCATTACACCGACCAACATACAAAATGTAACAGCAGAAATAGTGTTTGTTTCAGACAGCGTGAATAATGAGGCTTGCAGGGAGTGCGATAAGCAGCCAAACAATGTATATCATTTTTCGGGAACCAATACCATTTCGTGGAACAGCGGTTCTGCTATTAATGCCTCATCTATTAATAGCAGCCAGAATTTCCCGTCAAAGGTCATTGCCTGGCAGTGTAATAATCAGGGCAACCTGGATATTAATTTAAATATAGGCTTGCCGGCATTGGCCGATCTGAGTTGCTGTTCTATGGTAAGTACTATTTGCATCAGATACAGTTTTACGGATAAGAACTGTAAAACCTGCGATGTGGTTGTTTGCTATACAGTAACGAGGACGCCGAAGGAAACCACGGACACGAAAGACACTAAATTTCTCGACTAATTCATTATCAAAAAAATGTACGACATGAAAAGAGTTATTATTATACTAGCTATAATTTCTGCCATCTTTCTGCGTAATGATAATGGTTATGCACAGGGATTCCCCGGGGTAGAGTGTGTGAACTGCTGCACGATTATAGGGCAGGGCCAGAATGCCTGCAGGGTGGTGTGCACCGAAACGGTATATACCATTCTTATATTCCAGGGTACTATAGGCGGCTGCAATCTTACTTCTCAGCCTGGCTATACAGTTACTTTTATCAGTAGTAACAACAACTTCTGCCGGTATGAAATAGTATTTAACATACCGGGCACATACAATATAAATGGAACCTGCTTTAAGGTGCTCGCTCATCCCCAGGCGATCATAGGTAATTCTAATCCATTGAACGTTTGTAAAGGTGCCAGTGTGGGTTTCATCAATAGTTCCCTGAACGCAACGGATTACATCTGGGATTTCGGGGATACTGCCTCGGGACCGTTAAATACCAGTACTTCCACTGCGCCGATCGTTTACCACACCTATAACAATGCAGGCACTTATACCGTTACACTGATCGCCTCTGCTTCAATTACCACCAACAATGGTACCCATGAATGTTGCAGGGATACTACTCTGCTGACGGTTATAGTGGATTCTAATGAAGGGCCTACGGTAGAATGTCTAAGCCCGGTATGCGATAATACCTCCGGTACATATTGCATCACTAATAATCCGGGTGGGTGTACTTATACATGGAGTACCAATGCAGGTAACACCGTAATACCGGCAGGTAACTGTGCGACATTTAACTGGACAACAGAACCACTGGGCAGCATTATTCTTACACCTTCAGGCACGAACTGCTGTCCTTTCCCTTCAACGTTCTATGTGCCGATCATGCCTTCAGGTACCTTTAACATAAACGGCAATACCAATGTGTGTGCCGGAAGTATTGAGTTTTATAACGCACCGGTCATTTGGGGAGCTACCTATAATTGGTCTATTACTCCTGCTGTACCTTTTAACTTTCCTAACCCGGCAAACCCCAGCCAGATAGCTGTGAACTGGCCTTCATCCGGCACGTTTGTGATCAGTTGCACTATGAAGAACGATGTACTTGATTGTGAAGCGGTAGGTACATTGACAGTAACTGTGCAGCCATCATTTACTATAAGCGGACCGACGGATACTTGTGTTAACTCGCCGGTGACTTTTACTTCAACAGCGAGTGGTACCACAAACTGGACTGTTACACCAGCCGCGAGTTGTACTTCATCGGGCAGCACATTCAATTGTACGTTTACAGTCCCCGGGACTTATACGATCAGTGCTACCGCGCCGGGATACTGCAACAACCCGACCGCGACAATAGTCATTCATCCCCAGCCTCCTGCCCCTACCGTTACCGGTCCATCGCAGGTTGTGCCGGGATGTACTTATACCTACACTGCCACGGGCACTGGTACGATCTCCTGGAACGTGCTGCCAAATACGGCTGTAGTAGTCAATGCAGGGAGCTCGATACAGGTTACCTGGCCGAGCAACCTCACTACGGGAGTGGTGCAAGCCTTCGTAATACAAAACAATTGTCCGTCTCCGCCGGGTGAGGACTCCGTATTTGCGATACCACCACCCACTATTACAGGTAGCGACAGTGTGTGTAGCAATGGCCAGAACAACTTCAGTCTTTCATCTTTGCCTCCTAACTGCACCGTTCAATGGAGTGTTAGTTCTGCAGCGAACGGTTCAGTAACGGCCGGGCAGGGTACAACCTCTGTAACGGTTGATTGGTATACGGTAACCTCAGTTACAAGTGCTACAGTTACCGCAACAATAACTAACAGCTGTACCAATACTACTTTTGCAACA
>DASPNB010000449.1:0-2149 GCA_035626755.1 Flavipsychrobacter sp. | reverse complement strand
CGGCACGATTAATGCGGATTGATAATACAGGGGAGCGTAAGAAAGTGACCACTATCAGCCTGGAGGGTAAAAAAAGCCCTGCGGCAATGCCGGAAAAAGTGCTGATAGACCATCACACAGCGAATTTTAAGATACAACTGGCTAAAATAGACGCCCATGCTAATGAATGATTTCTATACCTATCGCGATGCTCATAAAGAGGAGGGCAATTTCTCGTGCAGGGTAGCTTTCAATAAGGAACACGACATTTTTAAAGGCCACTTTCCCGGCCAGCCTGTGGTTCCCGGTGTGTGTATGATGGAAATGGTAAAGGAATTTTTGCAGCAGGTAATGGGAAAGAAGTTGTGGCTGCGCAATGCGGGGAATGTAAAATTTTTGCAGCTCATTACCCCTGATGTTCAACCTGTAATTAATATCACATGGAAAGAACACGAGATGGGCTACAATGTAAATGCATCGTTTAAAACCGATGCCTCAGATCTCTTCAAACTACAGGGGAGCTTTGAGATAAGTTAGGGTGCTTTTTTGTTTATATAGGAGTTAGGCTGTCCCGTAGTGGATGGCCTAACTTCGTATCAGGGCTTAGGTGTCCAACATCTTTAAGGTGTAGGATATGCAGGAATATACCCATCTGGTATCCTTTAAATTCCTTCTTTGTTGATCCCTGCCTGTCTGAGTATTGAAAGGAATGTACCTTTTTTCAGATCTCTTCCGCCATGTACAGGAACTATAACGGTCTTATTGGTTTTCGAATTGTAATACAGGTGATGAGACCCTTTAGCTCGCTTAAAAATAAAACCATGTTGTTCCAGTATTTTTATAAGGAACCTAGGGTCCAGGTTCATGCTGATGCAAGGTTAATAGAATATTCCAGGGTATTGGTGTCGTCTGGTATTGTTTCCCCCTTGTCTTTCAATTCTTCGATATAGAGTTCTATGGCCTCTTTTGCCATGCTTATCGCTTCATCTACATTTTCACCATAGGTAACACAACCCGGTAAAGCAGGTACTGTGACGGTGAACCCGCCCTCGTCTTCTTTGTGTAGATGTATCTTGTAGGTCAGCATATCACAGGGAACTTAATGATGATGTAAAGATAAGGATAAAAATAAAGGCTACCCATCGGGTAGCCCTTACACAAAAGCTTTTATATCAATTACGCCATAGCGTTGATCCTATTCACTATACCTGATTTCAGATTGCTTGCCTTATTCTTATGAATAACGTTACGCTTAGCCAGTTTATCTATCATAGAGATAACCTTTGGCAGCGCCTCAGTAGCAGCGTTCTTGTCCGTGTTGGCTAACAGGGTACGGATAGCATTACGGGTGGTTTTACCGTAGTAACGGTTACGATCACGACGTTTTGCACTCTGACGAACATCTTTCTTGGTTGCTTTATGATTTGCCATTTTTTTACTTTACTCTTTTAAAGGACTGCAAAGGTAAGCCTTATTTTAATTATTACAAAGTTTTTTCCGACCCCGAATTTTACATTGCGAACTGGTCAAAGTAGGCCTTAGAGCGCTTCTCGAGGAATTCTTTCTTCTGGATAAATACATCCAGCCTGTCTTTTGGTATACGCAGACTGTAGTAGTCGGTGGGGTAGGTGTTGTATATAAATAATTCGTAATCCGGATTCCATTTGTTGATCTGGTCCTTATCCATATTCAGCTCCTGGGCCACCATTTCAAAGTTCAGCGGCTCCTGTATGCGCACAATAGCCATGTTCTGCATTTCCTCTTTGGTAAATACAGGTTTAGAGGGTACTACACCGCCCGGCGAAGGGCTTTTACCGCTCTTTTTAGCATCCGCAAGTCTTACAGCGTTTGGATCATCATTGAACTTGAAATCAGCCGGGACACTACCAATATTGATGTATTTGCCAAGGCATTCAAAAATGGTAGCTGTAGCCACAAAAGCCAAAACGTGGCCCTGTGTTTCACGGGGCAGGTAAGGTTTTATATCCCAGAAGTTACGGCTGCCGGTGCGGGCAATGGCTCGTTCCACCGGCGTAGGACCACTATTATAGGCGGCAACTACCAGCAGCCAGTCATTCAGTTTGCCATATAGGAAATTCAGGTATTTAACGGCAGCAGTAGTTGACTTGTGCCAGTCGGTACGGTCGTCGCGGGAGCCATTAATTGTAAG
>DASPNB010000448.1:0-6266 GCA_035626755.1 Flavipsychrobacter sp. | reverse complement strand
ACGACATTCTCGCTGAAGTAGAGACTGACAAGGCAACCATGGAAGTGATGGGCTATGCCGACGGTACCCTGCTATACGTTGGTGTAAAAGAAGGACAAGCCGCAAAGATCAATGATATTATAGCAATCATAGGAAAGGAAGGTACTAACGTAGATGCTCTCATCAACGAGGCACCTGCTGCAGATGCTCCTAAAGCTGACGCTGCACCCGCAGCTTCTGCACCAGCACAACAGGCTGCTCCTGCCGCTCAGGCACCTGCATCATCTTCATCCGACGATGGTGAGCGCTTAAAGGCCTCTCCACTTGCCAAAAAAATGGCCGAAGAAAAGGGCATCGACCTTGGCCAGGTAAAGGGATCAGGCGATGGTGGCCGCATCATCAAGCGCGATGTGGACAGCTATACTCCTTCTGCTCCGCAAGCAAACGGCAGGCAGCAAGCTCAGGCTGCTGTTCCGCAGTTCATGCCGGCCGGCCAGGAAGGGCATTCTGATACCCCGGTATCACAAATGCGCGGCATTATTGCCCGTCGCCTGGCAGAAAGTAAGTTCTCTGCTCCCCACTTCTATCTCCGCATGACCGTGAATATGGATGCTGCAATGGAAGCGCGCAAGGCTATCAACAATATTGCTCCCGTTAAGGTTTCTTTCAATGATTTGATCATAAAGGCCGTAGCTATGTCGCTGCGCCAGCATCCGCAGGTGAATAGTTCATGGATGGGTGATTTTATCCGCCAGAACCACCACATTCATATTGGTACTGCCGTGGCGGTAGACGAAGGCCTGATAGTTCCTGTTATTAAGTTCGCCGATCAAAAGTCATTATCACAAATTGCCAACGAGGCAGTTACACTTGCTGATAAAGCACGTAACAAGAAGATACAGCCGCAGGAGTTTACCGGTAATACATTCACTATCTCCAACCTGGGTATGATGGATATCGATGAGTTCACTGCTATTATCAATCCGCCCGATGCATGCATCCTCGCGGTGGGTAAAATACAGGCTACTCCTGTCGTAGAAAACGGACAGGTAGTAGTGCGAAATCTTTTAAAGCTTACACTCAGTTGCGACCACCGCGTAGTCGATGGTGCAGTGGGTGCCCGTTTCCTGCAGACGCTCAAGGCTCACCTGGAGAACCCGGTGACCATGCTCGCATGATTTGACCATTACAACAATACGACAAAATGGGCTGGCATTTGCCGGCCTGTTTTGTCGTATCCATCGCTCCTCGCTCTGTTTCCCGCTCCTCATAATGGCATAAAACAACAGGCTCCCATTATGGAAGCCTGCTGCTATATATAATTAGTGTGTTTACGCTATATCGGGGTGTATCGGCAATTCCTCGGGTTCATTCCTGATCTCATTATACCAGAATACAGGAAATGCTATTGGCGCCGCAAATGTCATAAACAATATCCAGCCCAGCTTCGATACATCATTCAGTAATTTAGTCCTCGCAACGTGCACTACAAAGTAAACCAGCACAGCAGAGGTAAGCACAAAACAAAGAATAAAAAACACCAGCGTGCTTTGGAAATTATCGGCCAGTGCGGCAGAAATCTTATCCGCAAATATCGGGCTGGGGTAGTAGATAGATACAAGGTAAAAGAAATGTATCGCCCACGCTACATAAGCCGCTAATGGCAGAAAACTGATAATACCCATATTCCGTTTTGCGGCCTTGTCCATTTTTTCCGTATGGTCCATAATACAAAGAGATTTGGTGTACACCTAAAAAGCTAAAAGACTATGCCAGCACATCTTAACATATTCTTGTATTTTCCGGCTTTCTGCTGCTGTTCTTCATCATAACTTCATAGTACAATCCATCAGCTATGAGGAATTACTCAACTATACTATTGTGCGCCACTGTGCCCGGGAGGTCGGCAGCATTGAGTAAAACAACTAAAGCCGCTCGCGCGGAACTCCTCCGCTCCCCGCTCTGTTTCCCGCTCTCAAACTTGCTGCGATAGCGGTCTTATTAGAGTATTTCCATAAAAAAAGAGCAGACCCATCAGCCTGCTCTTTTCAAATATTATCAGCAACTAAAACTATTCAACTCCAACCTTCAGGTCATAGCTGATGGTAGCCTTGCATTTTACTTCTTTAGTAGTGCCGCGGCGCGTCTTAGCCCACAGTGTATACGAGTAGTTGTTAGACTTCAGGTATTCTGCAAGATCCACATCATTCACCGGGATATCAATAGATGTCTTATACTCATCGGGATTGCCCGTCAGTTCAGCTATTGTTGTCAGGTCAGGTTTGGTATCAGAGGACAGCATCACCCTTGCACTCTCTATCACCGCCAGGTTATTTTCCTGGTCAGGATCCAGTACTTCCAGGTGCACCGCAGTCACCTTGGCCGACTTAATATTATTTACCCCTACGCTTGAATTGTATGTCTTAATAAGACTGTCAATATTCAGCACTACATCGTCAGATGCAAGATTCTGCTCACCCGCGTCAGCTATTGCAGGAATAGCAAATTCTATATCTCTTGAGTGGGCGCCCACTTCTATCTGGGCCATATCCTTTAGTTTCTCACAAGACGTAAGTCCCATCATAGTAGCTCCGGCTACCAGTAACATCAATTTTCTCATACTCTAAATAGTGGATTGAGCTACAAAAATACGGAATACTTATATTCAAAAATCAGTTTCATTGTTAATGTAGTAAGCATCAATATGTTAAGGCATATATGTGATCCGAAAACTCTTCCGTTCATTGCCAGCCTTCACCTGCAGTATATACTGTCCCGATGCCTGCCCGCCCATATCTATACTGCGCTTCATTCCCGAGTCGGTTGGGTATACTTCTATTGTTTGTCCTACCATGTTAAACAACTCAAGGCTCGCCTCTTCATATCCCTTCGGTAAACTCACATGCACTACTCCATTACTCAGAGTAGGGTATACCTTCACTTCATCTATCTTAGAAACAGCATTAACTGACTGCACGACTGGTGGCACATAAACTGAGGTGTCAGTCACAAACTTCATTATCCACAGATCTTTACCACCATGGTTATTCCAGATGTGGCCGTCTACTGAATTGGTTGTACCGACTACTATGTACCCACCATCGCTCGTTTTTTCAATAGTCCTGAACCTGTCATAATTATTGCTGCCTCCATAGCTGACAGTTACAATCTCGTCACCTTGCGGATTAGTCTTTGAAATAATAGCATCATCAAAGGTGTCTATACCACAAAAGACAAACGTAGAATCAGCTCGTTGAACAAGATCAAATGGGTTACGACCTTCCGTTTCTTTATACCAATAGTTGGTATTGTTCCCTTTTCTTAAATATCCCCAGCTATCAGTGTAATCATTGCCGATTCCGAAAGAAATAAAATCGTTGTCAATTGTAGGCTTAGTACCAAAGATTGCTGAGGGGCTACCGCCACTTGCTCCGCAAAAAAAATCGTATCCGACTGTGTCGTCAGTTTTGACATACTCCTGGGAATATGGGCCAGGTCCACCGGGATCCCAGAGTTGTCCTATCACAAAGCCACTGTCGGATGTTTGTTCAAATGAACGTATTTCGGTCATGCCCAGGTACTTAGTCCAGAGATGAGTGTACGCTGCATCTAGTTTTGTAATAGCACTGGCGTATGCCATGGCATATCCGCCATCATATGTCTGTAATACCAAACTTGTGGCAATGCTATCCTGCCAAACCAGGTTACCAGCCGCATCCAGTTTTGTGGCTTGATACAGCCCACCATAGATGTAGCCGCTGTCAGATGTTTGTTTGATATTTATAAATATGCCGCCCCAGTGAGGTTCCGTCCTTTGCCATTCAATGTTTCCAAGGCTATCAAGCTTCATCATCCAGGTCTTATATCCCGTTGCAGAATTTACGAGATCCCCATCGGTCGACAATCCTTTTCCTATTACGATATACCCGCCATCAAAAGTCTGCTGTATATACATCCCCTCTTCTTCCAGGCTTCCACCATAGCATCTCGTCCACGCCGTATCCGGAAAATACTGCGCATTGGCAACGGTGCCGAGCAATACCATGATAAAAATAAAGACTATCCTTTTCATGTCTATTGATTTAAGGTTATTCTGAAACTTTTTCGTTCATTACCCATCTGCACTTGTAAAACATAATGTCCGGGGGCTTGTTTACTGATATCTATATTTCGTTTAGTTCCTACGGTCTCAGTTTTTATTTCAATCTTCTCTCCAACGATATTAAACAGCTCAAAGCTGGCATCATCACACCTCTGTGGCAAGCTCACATGCACAACACCATTACTCAGGGTGGGGTACACCTTCACTTCATCAATCTTCGAAACACTGTTTACCGACTGCACGACAGGTGGTATATAAAAAGACGTATCTGTTTTGAATTTCATTATCCACAGGTCTTTACCACCGTGATTATTCCAGATGTGGCCGTCAGAAGAGTTGGTAGTCCCGATAGCAATATAACCGCTGTCTTTTGTCCCTACCAGCATTTTTAGCTTATCGTAGTTGTTACTGCCGCCATAGCTTACGGTGACTATATCGGTACCCTGCGGAGTCGTTTTAGAAACAATGGCATTGTCAAATGTATCAATGCCGCAAAAGACAAATGTCGAGTCTGTATTCTGAATTATATCTGAGGGATAGCGGTCAAACATTGTTTTATACCACTGTGTTGTCTGGCTGCCTTTCCTCAGGTATCCCCATATATCGGTATAGTCAGATCCCGTACTCACCGCGATAAAAGAATTATCTGCTGTTTCCTTTACTGAAATATCGATGCCGGTAGAACCAACGCTCACCCCTGTGAAAAAGTCATCGCTTCCGTCACTATGGTACTTCACGAATTCGTGGCCATCTGGCCCTTGATCATAGTCAAAAAATTTTCCGACTACAAAGCCGCTGTCTCTGGTCTGTTCAATGGAACCTCTGCCTCCCATTCCCGGGTCTGCAACCCATTCTTGATTTAGGGTGTAGGAGAGCTTTCGCAACATCGATCCTAGTAGACCATAGCCGCCATCATAAGTTTGTATCACCCAACCAGAGCTTGTGCTATCCTGCCAGAGTAGATTTCCGCTCAGATCCAGTTTTGTAAACAATAGTCCTCCGTATATGTAGCCACTATCAGCGGTTTGTTTTATGTTAAAGGGCATGCCCATAGTCCAACTTGCTGATCTTTGCCATTCAATGTTCCCGAGGCTGTCGAGCTTTAGTATCCAGCTTTTCACGTCAGGAATGGCGTTCACCAGGTCTCCGTCTACAGATTCACTTTTGCCAAGTACAATATATCCCCCATCAAAAGTCTGCTGTATATAAAGTCCCTCATCATCCAGGCTTCCCCCATAGCACCTCGTCCACGCGGTATCAGGAAAGTACTGTGCATAGCTTTGGCCAGGCAGCAAAAAGGTTAAAGTGACGAGCAAAACTCTCAGATGGCTTTTCATAGGTTTCAGCAATATGGTGAGTCAACACAAATGTAATATTATTTTAAATTAAAAATCGCATTAACCTCAATTAACCTCTTTGCCGCACTTTAACCCTCACCACACCCGTTTTATGCTGGAACCTCACCACACCATAAGTCTAGCATGAAGTCATTAAAGAAGATAAGAGCCAATACCCTTGTATGGCTTACACACCGGGTGGCACTCCCCATGTTATTAGTCATCCGCAAGCCCAAAGAATTTCCCTACAATATGCAGCAGTTGCAGGCAATGCCTGAAGGCACATTGGGCAGGGAACTGGCGCTTTTCATCCGCTGCAACAATCTCCACCTCCTCCGCTACTACGAGAAGCACGATATCAAGCACGTCATCTTGGGCTATCCATCCACCGAGGAGGGTGAAGTCTGCCTCCAGTACTTTATGTTGGGCAATGGCCATGTTTCATTTCCTGTGCTCATCACCGTTACCTTCGGAGCTCTCTTCATGCCTGAATATTACTCCCGCTTCGCCAAAGCATACAGGCGCGGCAAGAATACCCCTTCCTTAGAGAAAGTTAAATGGTTTGATCTTATTCCCCTTCAGCTCAAAGCTGTCAGGGCGCAATACGGTTTGCATATATGATCTATGTCGGTCATAACAAAAAAGGCTGCCATCAGGCAGCCTTTTCATATATCTGTTCGCTGATTATTTAAAATCAACCTTGTACTTCACCTTCAGAGTGCAGTTCAGTACTTTAGTTGTAGCCTTACGCATATGGGCAGAAGCGTAGTAATACAGCTTAGTACCTGTCTTCATATAGTCAGCCAGGTTTACCGTAGCAGGGGTAAGGGTTATTTCTGTACCAGGCG
>DASPNB010000447.1:0-4536 GCA_035626755.1 Flavipsychrobacter sp. | reverse complement strand
GAAACAGGTTGCGGGCATGGTACTTCTATAGTAGACCCTCTGCCCGAAATGGTGTCCGCGGGTGTTAAATACACTCATCGATTTCCTCACATAGTTAGCGGCAAGTTCCAGGCTATTGTTCTTCAATTTATAGTTAAGGTTCAGCCCCACATTATACCCCGGTCTGAATACCGCAACACTGATCTTATCGTTGCGCACCGACTTAGCGCCACTCACTATCGGGAGGTTAAAAATGGGATCAATATGAAAGCCAAGGTTCAGTTCCTGGGCATTTACCATGCTATTCATACAAATGCTTCCAAATAATATTAATGCTGACTTCCTCATTTTGCCCGCTTATAAACGCCACCCGGGGCGATTTATTGCCGCGAGGCTTTTATATACTGCTGATAGTAATACTTTTATGCCATGAAAAGCATATTTCTAAATGTTCTGATGATGGCTTCGTTGCAGCTAAATGCGCAGAACATCAACGGGCTTTACAAAGTTTATGATACCAGGAGCAGTAAAGAAGTAAGTATAGATGACATCATTCAAGACTTCGCAGGAGCTGATGTGCTCTTCTTCGGCGAAGAGCATGACGATAGTATAGGTCACATTCTTGAAGCGCAGGTATTCGAGAAAGCTCATAAGGCCCTCGGCAATGACGTGGCACTAAGCATGGAAATGTTTGAGCGCGATGTACAACTGGTAGTGAATGAATACCTCGCCGGGCTTATAGGAGAAAAGAACCTGCTAAAAGAAGGACGTGCCTGGAAAAATTACAGCGACTACAAACCTATGGTAGAATACGCCAAGGCCAACAAATTAAATATAGTAGCGGCTAATACCCCAGCCCGCTACACCAATGCTGTAACACGTGGAGGACTGCAAGCGCTGAAGAAATTCAGCAAGGATGCAAAACAATGGCTGCCACCTTTGCCCATAGACACTGCAACGGGAAGATACTACGAGCGCTTCCTGGAAATAATGGGAGGCCATGGAGTAATGCCGGGCATGCACATCTATCAATCGCAAAACCTTTGGGATGCAACCATGGCATGGAGCATACACAGCTTCAGGAAAAAGAACGCTACAACCAAAATAGTCCACCTCAACGGCCGCTTTCACACCGATGAAAAGCAGGGCATCATTGCACAACTAAACAAGTATTCAAAAAACAAGCCAAGGATCATCAACATTACCTGCACCTACAACGAAGACATGAATAAGCCCGACTGGGAAGCCTATAAAAAACTGGCCGACTATGTGATCGTCACTAAAAGTATGAAAGAGGAGAAATAGATACTTTTCAACAGATTTTTACGTTATTTTATAGATATGAAAAAATTACTCTTCGCAGTTTTATGTTTACCTCTATCGCTCAAGGCTCAAAAACTCTATTTAACCGGCGGTTATGTGATGGACCGGCCCACAGTGCGGGACGGACTGAAAGAGAACGGCATGGTGGATAAAATGAATGGCTCAATACAGGTCAACAAAATAAAACAGGCTGGTTTTTTTGCCGGAGCAGGTCTTTACCTGAAAGCTAAAAAAACCTCAACTTTCGGTTTTCGCGGAGAAGCAGCCTTTGAAAGACATAGCCTGGCTATGGAAAGAACCGTGACTACCCAGGAAACTCCTTTTACTCCCCAATCAACTTTTGCATCTGATATTTCTGCCTCCAACTCTTACCTGCGACTTACACCTACCCTGTCCTATTGCCAGCTAAAGAGATCAGGCAAAAGCTACCAGGCCGATCTTGGCCTTAGCCAGTTGGTTCACCTTGGTGGCTGGAAAGAGAATAGCTCATTTACAGCTGTGCATGTTTCAGCAGGTATCGGCTATCGTGGTATTTTGCTGAAAGCAGGGGGGGAAGTTGGCCTGAGAAATACGCTGGGTGGAGAAGGCAAGGATTACAAAGCAATGTCAAAGCGATTTTTTGCAGGCATCGTGCTATATCCTTACCTCTTTAAAAAATTAAAAGCCGTACCGGAACCACAGGCGATGCCTACAAGCGAATAGCTTCCACCACGATATTTTCCATCGTCAGCGCGCGGCCATCAAGTATAAAATCGGGCTCCCGGTTTACTTTGGCAGATACCACCGGGAAGCCATTTGCAACTAACAACTGCTCCACATCCTCTTTATCATACATCTTAAAACCGTATTGCGTGAAAGGATACTTTTCCATCTGGTACTTAGGCATGAAGGAGAGGAACAGTTTGCCATCGGGGCTTAACACCCGCTTCAGCTCTGCAAAGGCTCCCGGTACATCTTCCCAGAAATAAATAGTATTAACGGTAAATATCTTATTGAAGGACCCGCCCTCAAAAGGCAAAGCCGCTACATCGCCAAAGACAAATGCTGCTTGCTCCTTTCCAACCCATTCCGCATTCATTTTGGCCGCTTCACTCACCATCAATTCCGAAAAATCACAACCGGTATATCTTACACTGGGATCTACGTTCAAAATCTCTTTCACAAAGTAACCATTACCCATCCCGATCTCCAGTATTCTGTCATCAGCCTCAGCGCCCACTGCTTTTAAAGCGTCCTTGTTCATTTGGGCATTGCCTTTATTCATCATTTCGGCAGTCATAAGTCCGCCTTCCCCTGTCGGCTGGCGCAGCTGGGCTGCCATTTGCTTGTATTGTTCTTCCTGCATAGTGTTGGTATGTGTTGGCTATTCCAGCTCCAATATCATTTTAATATTTGCCCTTTGGTATTCCTTAGTATCCAAAGGTATCTCCTTAAAGCCAAGTTTATAGTACAAGGGTATTGCTTCAGCTGAACCGATAGTATTAGAATATAACTCTATCTTCTTCGCTCCTATCTCCTTTGCTCTTTCTATCGTAGCCACACCCAGGTGATAACCGAGTCTCAGGCCGCGCATCCGTTCGTCCACGGTCATCTTAGTCAGTTCATACAGTCCGTTACCTTTGTTTTTCAGTGAGCAGGTGCCCGCAACTTCTCCCTCATATAAAGCCATCAGTATACATCCTCCCGGCCTTAATATGAGTTTATCCGGATCGTCCAGTACCTCTATATCTACATCTTCCACAAAAAATGACTTCTGTATCCACGCCACATTCAGGTCTTTGAAATACTTATGATGCTTCGGTTCGTAATCTACTATTTCTATTTTATCAGTGATGGTCATATGCTGGTTTTTACTGTACAAAAGTCAGTGGTTTCTATAAAATATAACAGATACAATTTTCATTTTTTACACCAGTACAGTTTATTGCGTACATTCGTAGCATATATGTATACGCTACGCCTGATCATATTGTTTTGTGTTCTTCCTCTATGGGGCCTTGCCCAGGAAAATGCTACGGATATCCTGTCTAAAATGGCCGCTGTTATGAAAAGCCATCAGAGCCTTAGCTACAATGCCGACCTGCGCATCAAATATCCCGACAGGCAGGACACTTCATTTGCAGACGGCACTGTGCATATGATGCGCGACGAACGTGATACCGTTTGGGGTGGAATGGTTTGGGCGGGCGAAGGAAAAAAATATGAGACCTACGCTTTCTACGATCTCAACCGCCGCTACGTGGTACAGAACACTATCCATCGCGTGGTGATAGATAAGGCACGCAAAGGCGATCTCGGCCTTTCTATGGCGTATACATCCTTACTAACTGTCCCTTTTCTGCAAACGATCAACACAAGAAGCAACCCTACCGAAAAAGCCACTCTTCAACCCGAAACTATTATTAGCGGCAAGCCCTGTTATGTAATGGAGGTCACCACCTTTACAGGCAATAGCAGGGTACGAAACGAGACCTGGTACATTAATAAAGCAGATTACTTTCCATTGATGATCAAAAAGTCCGAGACCGGTGGGCAGTCAACAGTACTATCAGTTACAAGTTACCAGTTCGACAAGATCGGCCCGGATAAATTCTCACCCTCACAGGTTCCTGCCAGCTATCGTGTAGACAACCGCGAAAGGGAAGTCCCTAAAAATACGCAGCCACCCGCCAATAGAAGAAGGTAATACTAATCCCCGCCATACCATATCACCGTCCCCACCACATTATCCTTATAGATAAAACCCAGGTAGCGGGAGTCCAGCGAAGCATTGCGATTATCACCCAATACAAAGTACATCCCATGCGGAACTCGTATCGGGCCAAAATTATCTACATTCCAGGTCCTCTTATACCGCTCATATATTGTCTGGTCAGGCCGGTCAGCTGGAAAGATAAATCTCGCAGCCTTTATGCCACTGTCACCCACTACCTTATCCGCCAGGTGAACAATGATGGTGTCATCCTGCACGCTGATATCTTTCTTATCAGTGATGTTCTGTATCCTTTTCAGTTGGCTGATGTCGGCTACATAGCGGTGTGCCAGCTGCAGGTCTTTGTCTGCATAATGACCGTTAACATACAGGTCGCCGTTCTTTATCTGCACCTTATCCCCCTCCATGCCGCAGATGCGATGAATCCATGTTTCCTTACCGTATTCTGTAGTAGTATTCTTATAGCAGATCAGGTCGAAACGGTCCGGGGCTAACCAGGTTAGATATAAATGCAACTTCTC
>DASPNB010000446.1:0-5418 GCA_035626755.1 Flavipsychrobacter sp. | reverse complement strand
GCAGTGACCGAGGTCGGAGTATAGAGACTCCGCACCCGTAGTACATAGGAAAACCGCTCCCAGCAGCCAGAAGCCTTTGGGGTAAACAGTTAGTAGTTTGATGGCGTAATATGGGTTGAACGCCTTGAAAATACTCCAATCGTCGCTGATATGATAAAGTCCCAGCGAAGCCAGCATAATGAACCAGGTAAGCATAATAGGGCCGAATGCCTTACCGATATTAGCAGTACCAAATTGCTGGAAGAAGAATAGCACAGTAATGATAGCAAGTACTATATTAATTATGGTCCAGTCGCTGATGCCTTTGAGCGCGGGTATCTGTTGCAAACCTTCAACCGCAGATGCAACCGAGATTGGCGGCGTGATCATACCATCTGCTATCAGTGTGGCTCCGCCTATCATCGCTGGAAATACGGTCCACTTACCATGTCGCCTCACCAGCGCGAATAAAGAGAAGATACCACCTTCGCCCTTGTTATCTGCTTTCAGTGTGAGCCATACATACTTTACTGTCGTTTGCAGGGTTAGGGTCCAGATGATACAGGAGAGGCCGCCAATGATGAGCAGCTCATCTATCACTTTACCATTACATATTTCATTGAAAACGTAGAGGGGAGATGTTCCGATGTCGCCGTAGATGATACCAATAGCTATAAGCAGCCCAGCTGCGGAAACCTTGTTGATGTGTTTGCCCACTTTCTAAGGGGTTATTTTTTTCAGATACAGCGGACAAAGTTAGAACATTCTATACGGATAAGTCAATACTTATAGGCTAAAAAGTTAAATTATTAGATCAGTCTAAACCAGGAGTTTTAAACAATTGATCCTTCGTAACTTTGCGGCTCTCTTGGTAAAAATCGCAAATATTGAGTTGGGGGATTTTCCCCTGTTGCTGGCGCCCATGGAAGACGTGAGCGACCCGCCTTTCCGTGCCGTATGCAAAGAACAGGGGGCAGACCTCATGTATACTGAGTTCATTTCTTCGGAGGGTCTTATACGCGATGCGATCAAAAGCCGCCAGAAGCTGGACATATTTGATTATGAAAAGCCGATAGGCATCCAGATATTCGGTGGTGATGAAGAGGCCCTGGCTATGTCGGCACGTATTATAGATGCTACCAACCCGGATATATTGGATATTAACTTCGGATGTCCCGTAAAGAAAGTAGTATGCAAGGGCGCAGGAGCTGGAGTGCTTAAAGATATAGACCTGATGGTACGCCTTACGGATGCAGTGGTGAAGAATACCAGGCTACCTGTTACCGTTAAGACCCGCCTCGGCTGGGATAACAATACCAAAAACATAGAAGAAGTAGCTGAGCGCCTGCAGGATGTAGGCATCAAGGCGCTCGCCATACATGGCCGCACCCGTGTGCAAATGTACAAAGGTGAAGCCGACTGGAGCCTGATAGCTAAGGTGAAGAATAATCCGCGAATACATATACCCATTTTTGGCAACGGTGATATAGATACCCCGCAAAAAGCGCTGGAGTATAAGAACCGATATGGGGTGGACGGTATAATGATCGGTCGCGCTGCCATTGGATACCCGTGGATCTTCCGAGAGATAAAACACTTCATAAAGACAGGTGAAGCGCTGGATCCGCCTACCATAGAAGAACGCCTGGATGCCTGCAGGAAACATCTCCATGGTTCTATCCGCTGGAAAGGGCAGAAACTAGGTATACTGGAAATGCGCAGGCATTATGCCAATTACCTGAAAGGGCTTTCGCATATCAAGGAATACCGTACCAGGCTGGTAATGACAGAAGACCACAATGAGATAGAACAGGTGTTTGCAGATATTGAAGCAAATTATGCAGGCGTGGATGCCTAGACTTCTGTTGCTCATAGGATGGAATAGCTCCCGCAAACATCGCTGATAATTTTCTAAAAGCCGATGAACTTACTTATTCAGATCTGCGATGTCAGCGGGAGATTTAATTCTATTTTAAGCAAAAGCAGCTTTTACTTCACTTACACTCAAATGCCTTTTCCACGAGATATAGGAAATTGCCAGCAATGCCATAAATACTAAAGGCATCGTGAAGGGCGTATTGGTAGCAACATGAGCCCAGGTAGCTCCTGCCAGGGTGATGGTGAAACCTGCATAAGCCCATTCCTTCAGAGTTTTGAACTTTGGCTGTGCCAGTGCGATTGCTCCCAGCAGCTTAGCAGTGCCTAAAAGGCCGATCATAAACGGCGGGAATCCTATGAATGCAAATCCCTGCACTATCTCAGGGCTTTTAGTGAAATACATCATGCTGCTCATCAGGAACATGCCGCTTATGATGATGGTAGAAGTCCAGTAAATAATCTTGTTAATCTTCATTACATTTTATTTTGAGTGCAATCTGGTATATATTTGCTATACTTTGGTAACTGGTATACTATAGTATATCGGTTACCTGTAAGAAACCGGTATACAAGATGAAACCAATGAAACAGAGTACAGAACAGTGTCCCACCGCGCATGACCCCAAGGAATGCTCAGGACATTTGTTGCCTGTAAGAGATGCCCTTGACGTGTTGAGTGGCAAATGGAAGCTGCCCATTATAATGGCGCTCTCCTTCGGCAACTACCGCTTTAAGGAATTGCACAGGCAGGTAGGAGTAACGCCGAAGATGCTATCTAAGGAACTGAAAGAGATGGAACAGCACGGATTGGTGAAGCGTATGGTCTACGATACTATACCTGTCTCGGTAGAGTACGAACTGACACCGCATGGGGGTACATTGAAGGATGTACTGCGGACATTGGGAGAATGGGGGGCAAAGCATAGAAAACACATCATGAAAAAGTAATCGCTTCTTGAAGAAAATAGGATTGATATCAGATACGCACAATTACCTGGACGATGCTGTCTTCAAACACTTTGATAAGTGCGACGAGATATGGCATGCCGGTGACTTCGGCACCTCCGAAATTGCGGACAAACTGAAAGCTTTTAGACCTCTCCGTGGGGTATACGGTAATATCGATGGTTATGATATCCGCTCTGAATATCCTGAAAAGCTGAGGTTTACTTGTGAGGAAGTGAAGGTGCTGATGATACACATAGGGGGCTATCCCGGTAAGTATGTTGCCGAAGTAAGAGATGAATTGAAGACCAATCCGACGCAACTGTTCATTTCGGGCCACTCACATATATTGAAGATAATGTACGATGATAAATACCAGTGCCTTCACATGAATCCGGGCGCAGCCGGTATACAAGGCTGGCATAAGGTGCGAACACTTATACGCTTTGATGTAGATGGTAAGGTGATGAAGAACTGCGAGGTAATTGAGTTGGGGAAAAGGGGGAGCTATGGTTCAGGCACTTCATCTATTGAATAATATACGGGCAGTCCCTTCGCAAGCACAAGTTGCTTTTCCATTTCCACACCTTTGCTTTCACCAATTACTACCAGTGCCTCACATTTGTCTATTACCGCGAGCGATATATCCATGATGGCTTTGTACCTGTCTTCGATGTTCGCTTTGTTAACAACAGGTAGTGCAGCATTCACACCTATTAAAGGTACGTGACCCAGTTCCAGCAACCTGGCTGCAGCTACATTCATGTTGTCAAGGTTTTGCTGCATTCGTTCTTCAGTTGGTGCTGAATATGGTCCTGCTACTCCGATTATCATATACTAAAGATAAAAAAAGCAGGACCATTGTCCTGCTTCCTTGGGTTAAATGTCGTTAATGCTTACGGATCGATAGCGCCTTCCATTATATCCAGTTTCTCCACAAATCTCATAGATTCGTTCATGTAGATATCTGCAGGGATGGAGTTTTCTACATCCACATCCTCCAGCAGGCGGGTGTTGTCGAATACGTGGCCCAGCTCCATGAAGTCAAGGTAGGGGTCGAGGCCAGAGAAGAGTACGCGAAGTTTGCTCTTATCTTCAAAGGTTTCTTTCCAGTAATCAAGATACTTACGGTAAGTATATAGTTCACTATCAGGTGCCAGTCTTCCCCTTGTCCAGTGTTTTACCTGGTTAAGCAGGGTCTTGTTGATGAAGTTAAACGGCGGCATCTCGTCAAAGTAAGCTGACAGTGTTTCAGAGAGCTTTAATGCCGTAGTAGCACCTTCTTCGCCGGCGGAGATGTGATATACGTGATACTTTCTGGTGGCAAAGAGCAGCTTTACAATTGCCTTTGCGGCATAGTCAACAGGAATGATATCTAGTTGTGCATGTTCATTCACAGGTATCAGGCGCAGATGGTTAATAGTAGCCATTGCCCATAGTATAACCGGCGAGCGGGGTATTATGGGCCTGCTGTCACCCATAATAATAGATGGGCGAGCTATCAGTATCTTATCTTCAGTCAGGTGCTCGCGGATGAGCAGTTCGCCTTTCATCTTAGTATATGTATACTTTACCAGGTGGGTAGCATCCAGGTTTGGAGATTCATCCTCGTGTATTATCCTGTCCTTTACATCTTTGCCGCAAATGGTAGCAGTGCCTATATAAAGGAAGGTCTTGAGGTGAGGAAGGCTCTTCGCCCAAAGAAGTATCTTGGTAAGTCCGCCTATATTGGCTTTCTCTACGAGGTCATCATTAAATCGGGAAAACGAAGTATTAGCGGCAGAGTGAATGACAACATCTACGTCTTTCAGATCTGCTTTACTCTTTAGCGATTCTGTAAGGTTATCGTCGAACAGGTTACCCAATACCGGGATAATCTTACTTTCATCAAATTCATCGTCGTGCAGGTCAAAGACCTTTCTAAGCCTCTCCATAGCCGCCTCTTCAGAAGCTGAGCGGAGCAGGCAGTATATTTTATTCACTTCCGTTCGTTGAGAGAGCGTTACCAACAACTCTCCGCCTACTAAGCCTGTCGCACCTGTTAATAAAATA
Organism: Flavipsychrobacter sp.; assembly: GCA_035626755.1. GTDB lineage: Bacteria > Bacteroidota > Bacteroidia > Chitinophagales > Chitinophagaceae > MKUN01. Next base: position 564 of record DASPNB010000446.1, on the reverse strand, counting down.
TTCATACTATGGGGTAAGCAAATTTTTTAATCTCACATTTACAGATAACCAACCTTACTCCAAGCATAATGCCAAAAGATCAACATTTGAAGGTTATAACAAATTATTTCAACTCCTTATGGAGTAAAAAATAAAATAATATTAGTTACCGAAGCGCGAAGATACTCTTTTATACTGATTTACGCCTTACAAAGAGGCATAAATGCTAATGTATTCGCGTGTTTTTATACAGTCGGTCTGAATAAAAAGCTGAACTCAACGGTTCAGTTTTTAGAAATATATGTTGACTATTAGTTGCCGATTTTCTTCTTCAGGTTCTCATCCAGTGCATCAAGGAACTCTTCGGTGTAGAGATAATGATCGCCATGTTTCACCTTATTGCCATGAATGCAGACTGCGAGGTCTTTGGTCATTTTTCCGCTTTCAACCGTTTCGATGCAAACTTGTTCCAGGGCATGACAGAAGCTGATCAGCTCCTGGTTGTCATCCAGTTGGCCACGGAAAGCAAGCCCGCGTGTCCATGCGAAGATGGAAGCGATCGGGTTGGTAGATGTGGGCCGGCCG
>DASPNB010000445.1:0-2398 GCA_035626755.1 Flavipsychrobacter sp. | reverse complement strand
CCGGTCCGAACGTTGTGAAGACAGTGACGCATGAGAATGTTACCAGTGAAGAACTAGGCGGAGCGCAGACGCATGCTTCTAAATCGGGCGTAACGCATTTTGCGTGCGCTAACGAGATAGAGTGCATAGAGAACATAAAGCAGCTGCTTAGCTATATGCCGCAGAACTGCGAAGAGGATGCACCTGTATATGCATATGAAGCAGCAGATGAGAGTCGCGAGAAGTTGAACGCAATAATTCCGGAAAATCTCAATCAACCTTATGATATAAAGGAAGTGATAGAAGAAGTGACGGATGCAGATTCGTTCCTGGAAGTGCATAAGGAGTATGCACAGAATATAGTGGTAGGTTTTGCCAGGATAGCTGGCAGGAGCATAGGTATAGTGGCGAACCAGCCGGCCAGCCTTGCAGGGGTGCTGGATATAGAGTCGAGCAAGAAAGGAGCGAGGTTTACCCGCTTCTGCGATGCATTTAATATACCGCTGCTGGTGCTGGTAGATGTGCCGGGTTTTCTGCCGGGTACTGACCAGGAGTGGCATGGCATTATTACCAACGGCGCCAAGTTGCTTTATGCACTTAGCGAAGCAACAGTGCCTAAGGTAACGGTGATCACCCGTAAGGCTTATGGTGGCGCCTATGATGTGATGAACTCAAAGCACATAGGAGCCGACCTGAACTATGCCTGGCCTACAGCCGAAATTGCAGTGATGGGAGCGAAAGGCGCTGCGGAGATCATCTTTAAGAAAGAGATAAGCGAGGCTGCTGACCGGGATGCAAAATGGAAGGAGAAAGAAATGGAGTATACGGAGAAGTTCGCCAATCCTTATGGTGCAGCGGCTCGTGGCTTTATCGATGAAGTGATCATGCCCGCAGATACACGCAGTAAATTAATACGTGCTTTCAAAATGCTGGAGCATAAGGTGGTGAAGATGCCGAAAAGAAAACACGGGAATATCCCGTTGTAAGAAGTGAAAAAGTAAAAAGTAAAAAGAAAAAGGGCTGAGATGATGCTGCAGCGTAAACGAAAAAGGCCGCGAAGTATACGCAAAGAAGACGCAAAGACGATATGGACAAAACAAGGTTTATAAGAAAAGGAGTATCAAACGATACTCCTTTTTTCTTGTTTCATAAAGATAGGGTCTAATCCTTAGTCACCATCAGTGTGGTTGATGCTGCACCGTAGGAGAGCACAATATGGTAGATGCCTGGGGGCCAGTTGGCAGTATTGATTTTTGTTTTGTGTCCGGCACTGTTGATAGAAGTGTTTTCTGTCATTAATGTTTTGCCAGAGAGATCAAGTGCGCGGAGGGTGTAAGTGCCCGGTTGTGGATTGTTCAGTTGGACTGTAAGATTGGTAGTGCAGGGGTTTGGATAGGCGGTGAGTTCCATTGTTGCAGCCAGTTCTTTTACAGAGGTTGTGTTTTCTGTGAGCAGCTTGGTGAAAGGAGAGCCTGGCTTATCACCGCCCGCTAATCCATCATTATTGACCGCATTGATCACTCCGTAAAAAGTTACGTTTCCTGTTCCTGTAGCGGGTGCTTTCCAGTTGAAGGTGGCCTCGTATTGGTTGTTGGTTTTTGCAAGCTGATCGATATGTTCTACAATGTTTTTACTGCCCACGGAGCCTATGTGCTTGCTTCCTGTTACATTCTGGAAGGTACCCGCGTTTGTATTGGCGCCGTTGAGCGCGGTGAGTTGGAAGCCAAAATGAGAGATACTGGCATTATTGCCCACCACTTTTACAATGTAAACAGTGTCGGCCTGGTATTGTGTGACAACAGGGCCTGTAATGCCTGTGGATAGCTTCCTGATCTCTACATTGCCCGTAGTAGTGCCTGCGCCGCCGCCGTGACAGCCTCCGCAGGAAGCGTTATTGCCGGGGCTGCCCGTTGCATTCAGGAACTGAGCGGCGGGACCTGTGGAATTAGAGCCAAGACCCAGGTAGAGCATGCCTGCGATGGTAGTAAGTAGTAGCGTACGTTTCATATCAATGAGTGTTTTGCATTATCGTATACCGAAAGTAGAGCAAGTTTGCGGCCTGAAAAGCGCTGCAGGAGCCATAGTACCATACAACGGACGAATAGTGCCGTAAAAAGTCGGCAGTCGGGAGTCGAGAGTCGGGAATCGGCGTCGAGAGTAGACGAAAGTAATTGGAAAACTTAAAAGAGCTACGGAGAACCTACCTCTTTTAAGCTTTTTATGACCTGTACTTTTTTAAAGTTTTACGACGGGCAGCACTTTTTGGGTGTTGCCTTTCTGAACCACAACCCGGTAAGTGCCGCTCGGCCAGGTAGAAGTATTGAGCTGCAGTTCCCTGGAATTATCAGCATTGAACTTCTGCCATACCACAGGCTTACCCTGCATATCGAATACTGCTATAAAATGGTAACCCTTGCTG
>DASPNB010000444.1:0-5487 GCA_035626755.1 Flavipsychrobacter sp. | reverse complement strand
CTGTATAGCCTTCAGGTAGCGCATCTGCTCCGGCCGCGGGTCTTTGTCCACCAGCAGCCTCGTCATACCAACGATCGCATTCATCGGCGTACGTATCTCGTGACTCATATTTGCCATGAACTGCTGCTTCAGGTGGGCCGTCCTTTCTGCCACTTCTTTTTCCTTCTGCGCCAACTCAAGTTCCTGCCTTGTTTGCAGGGTGCGGAGTTTATTAAAGGTCGTCTGCTTGAAAATCTCTTCCTTCAGTCTCTCAAAGGTCTTGAGGTGATGGAAGGCTTTGGGTATATCGCCCATCTTGTCATACAGCGCCGACATGGTTTCGTGTATGCTCATCACGTCGTGCATGCGGCTGTACTGCTCTGCCATCTCCAGTGCGCTCAGCATTTCCTGCTGGGCCATGCGGTAGTTGCCCTCGTCCATATGCATACGCCCGAGGTAGTATTTGCTGCTTATCTGCACCTCCAGGTGATTCAGGTCCAGCGATTTGTCCAGGGCCATTTGCAAGTGCTTTCTAGCCTTATCAAAATCATGCATCTTATAATACACCTTTCCCAGTCCGCTGATGGCCATGATGTGTATTACCGATTCCTGGTCGAGCGTAAGGTTGGCGCCGTAATACTTCAGGGCCTCCTTCAGCTGGTCCTGCTTAAAGTAGATATTGCCCAGTATATGGTTCAGCGCCGATAGCCGGTACCCATCGTTCTCCTTCTCAAAGATCGGCAGACAGCGCAACGCGAATTGAAGTGCTGTGTCGTAATCGTTCAGGTCATAGAGCAAGTAAGCAATGCTTGACAGGTTGACCGACTGAGCTACCTCATCACCCAATTTTTCGTTGATGGCCAGGGCTTTCTCAAAATAGTTAACCGCGGTGCTCAGTTCGCCCTTATCACGGTAGATATAGCCGAAGTTGTTGTAGATACGTGCCTCCAGTGGCTTGCTCTTCAGGCGCACCGCTATTACACTTGCCTTCTGCAGTATGTCCAGCCCTGCATCGTAGTTGCCTTGCGACCAGAGGCACCAGCCTTTCAGGTTCATGCCGCGGCCCATGCCCAGCTGGTAGCCCTCCTTCCCAGAGCGCCTCATTATCTCTTCGGCCATTTCGGTGGCTTTCTCTACATCGTGGCTGCGCATCTCGAGCGCCATCTCCACCAGCGCGTCTATGCGCTCCTTTTCTTCAGCCAGCACATCATACTTCTGCTTCAGCTCTTTATATCTTGCTGTTTCCATCTATTACCAATTGAGGAATATAAAGTTAACAAGCTATCGGTGGAAACCAAGAGACCGGGCGAAGTGACTGCCTGAAAGTCTCTAAAAAACCCCCGAAGAAGTTTTACTTGAATTTTTATTTTTTTGAACCTGCTGAAAGCCGCACCAGATAAGGAAACGCCCTTTTTTTATTTGAATTTTACTTGAATTTTGTTTGAATTTTACTTTAACTATAGTTGAACTATGCTTTAAGTTGCTTTAATTTTTCTTTCACCATAGTTTAAGAGGCGGGCCAAGCCAACGGAGGGGAGCATACAGGGTTTCATAGTATATAAGCGGGGGATATGACCGCTAAGGTAAAGTTACGAAATGAGGATGGGGTGAAGCAAATTTTGAGAGGGCTTTGTGGGAAAGTTTTTTTGTGGGGGTGAGGCTTAATTAGCTCGGTCGCTGTGTTGCCCTCCTCTGTCTTTGCCTCGGCTGAGCCCAGACAAAGCTGTCTCCTCCTGCTCCCCAAGTGCTTCGGGACAGGCAGGGGAGAGTGAAAATTGATTTATGCTGCCGTATCCTGCGGAGCAGAGGCATGGCAGGGAGGGAAAATGTTTATCTTGCAGGTATGGAATTTAAAATGGACAGGAGCGCTTTCAGGGCAAGCAGTTTCAAGGATGCGGATAACCATGCCGGGTACTGGAAAGACAAGTCTTGCAAGGAGCGACTGGCCGCTGCCTTTTTTCTTATCAAACACGCATACGGACTTCCGGATGATGCCCGTATGGACAGAGAAGTATTTGAAAAAAGGAGAAGATAATGGGCAATATCTTTAACAAGGACTTCAGGGATCTTATAGATTGCTTCAACCGGTGGGAGGTGAAGTATATAATGGTTGGGGGCATGGCAGTGATACTACACGGCTATGTGCGTACTACCGGTGATATGGATATCTGGGTTGCAAAAACACAGGAAAACCACCTGTTGATCTGCAGAGCGTTCCAGGATTTTGGCATGTCATTGTTTGACATGACCGAGGAGAATTTCATAAGCGATAAGTTTGATGTGTGGAGTTTCGGACGGGAGCCGGTAAGGGTAGACCTGATGACGGAAGTAAAAGGACTAAAGTTTGACGAAGCAATGGCGAAAGCCCAATATTATGACGAAGAGGGTGTGACCATTCGTTATTTGCATCTGACCAGCCTTATTGCGGCCAAAAGAGCCTCAGGCAGACATAAGGACCTGGACGATATAGAGCAGCTTAGTTAGGATAGTTTGGGCCAATACTTCGGATAGGGAGGGAGAGTCATACAGAACTTTGCAGCAGGTGAGCTCGCCTGTGTTGGGTAGGTTCGCATATGCTCGATACTGGATGCTCGATCCTGGATGCTCGATGCTGGCATCAATTGTCAACTGAGTCGCCGCACTTCAGGAGACCTCTCTCTTCGCTTCATCCCGCTTTGCGGGATTTCGCTGCGGTCGAGGTGACGCGCTTTGATAGGGCTTGGGGGTTACTTCGTTTAGGGGTTGGGGAGTTTGGAAGTGAAAACCCCTCACCTGACGGCGAGGGGCTTTGTATAAAAAAGTATTTATTCGTATTAATTGTTAGCCTGGCGGGTGTACTCTGCGTGACCTTTGTCTTCGTAGCTCACATATACTGCACACCAGTGGCCTATCAGTGCCAGTCCCCAGGCGGCGGTAGTCCATGCCGGCCATGGATAAGCCCAGCCCTTTACACCATTATCGTAAAGCATCCAGCTGGCAACCGTAGCTACGGCAAATACAAGGAAATGTATTACGAGGTTTCTTTTTTGAGCTGCTGTAGGCTTTATCTTCTTAGGCATTTTTTATCTTTTAATTTGGGCAAAGATAAATACTAATGCTCAATTACTCAATGGCTCAATGGCTGAATTATCAACAATTTCATTGTATAAATAATTGCCATGCGATAATGTATCACAACATTATATAGAGGCTGATATCATATTTCTCCAGCAGCCTGTGGTCGTTTTCGGCGGCTCTTGCTTCTACCTCGTATTTGTTCCTGAAGTAGCCGTTTTTCCGGTATTCCTTCAGGTAATCTTTGATGAACCTGAGCAGGCCCACCTCGTATTGCTCCACGTGCTTCAACTCGTGCAGCAGCCAGCTTCTATTTTTAATGAAGTCCTGCACGGTAGTGTTGTGCAAGTGTATCTTTCTCCCTATCACAATGGCTATGCGTGAGAAGCCCAGGCGGTTTGCCGCCATCTTCGCCAGCCACGAATCCTGCTTTATAAAAACCTTTCTCATCTTTAACTATTGGTCAAAGCCTATGCCATCTAACGCCGGAACTGTCAGCTTAGCGTGTGATTTTCAGCTTTTTACAAAAGTTTAGCTAAACCGGGTTTCACGTTAAAAGCAATCCCTATTTATAATATCTTTGTATATACGCTTGTTCCATCTCATACACATACACATACATATGAAAAAACAGATCCTATTAGGGTTGCTGTCATTGGCCAGCCTAAACGCCTCGGCCCAGCCCTCAATACCCGGCAACAATACAGAGCCGGTAAAGTATTACGACGTACTGAATAACTATTTCCAAAACGAAGTTCCACTGCTGAACGATGATCATTCGGCAGAGCCAAGCTCGGTAAAAAGAATGCCCGAAGGAGCTAACAACCAGTTTGGCCGTTGGAAATGGTACTGGTCGCAGCACCTGGATGAAAATGGCTGCATCGTTTCACCGGTAAAGAACTGGCAGGAATGGGAAAACTATTTCGGCCAGAACACGGCCAATAAATCAACAGCCAACCAGAGCAACTGGAGCTTTGAAGGACCGGACAATTCACTCAGCGGATATGAAGGCATCGGCCGCATTAATGTGATGGAATTTCACCCTACCAACGCAAACACCTACTGGGTGGGCAGCGATGGCGGTGGCATATGGAAGACAACCAATGACGGTGCATCGTGGACTCCCCTTGCCGACCACCTGCCGATGCTCAGCGTTTCGGATATAGACGTTAACCCGCAAAATGTTAATACCATGTACATGTGTACAGGCGACAGGGACGGCAGATCTTACTACAGCGTAGGCGTACTAAAGTCTTATGATGGCGGCCAGTCGTGGAACAGCACAGGTATCAGCTATACCACTTCTCAACTGCGCTACACCAACTGCCTGCTTATCAATCCGCAGGATACCAACTCACTGACACTTGCCGCCAGCGATGGTATCTACCGCTCTTTCAACGGCGGACAGACGTGGACCAATGTGCAGGCAGGTAACTTTAAGCAGGTGCTTTACAAACCGGGAGATTCATCCATAGTGTATGCAACATCTTACTTTACGCTAAGCACTGCCACATCTGCGCAGATATACCGCTCTACTAACGGCGGACAGACATGGACACAGGTGAGCTCTTACACCACAGCTATGCGCGTGCAACTGGCAGTAACACATGCTGCACCAAATATTGTGAAGGCGCTTGTCGCCTCGTTTGATCAACCCACATATCGTGGCCTGCAGGGCATCTATCACTCCAATAATTCGGGCATGACATTTTCGCAGATATTCTCGCCAAATAATTGTACTACCAATATTCTTAGCAGTAGCGTATTTGGCAACGGATGCACCGGCCAGGGGAACTATGATCTTACCATCGCCATACACCCAAGCGATCCCAACTTTGTAATCGTGGGTGGGGTAAACAGCTGGTACTCTTATGACGGAGGCTACAGCTTCGACCTGCTGAACCAATGGACAAACTGGGCCAGCAATATAGCTGTAGTCCATGCCGACAAGCACCACATGGCTTTTCACCCGCTGAACGGTAACAGGTTCTTTGAGTGTAACGACGGTGGCATTTATCGTACCGATAATCCGTTCAGCCTTTTCTGGGATGACGTCAGCAATGGCCTGGGCATAACAGAATTTTACAGGAATGCTGTGCATAACGAAACCCCGTACGTACTGGGCGGCGCACAGGATAATGGCACCAAGTACCTGCTGGATGGAAACTACGGACTGATAAGCGGCGGTGATGGTATGGAATGTCACTTCGACTTTTCGGATACCAATATCGTGTTCACCGGAGTGCAATGGGGTAAGATATACCGCTTCGACTACAGCATTGGCTCGCAGGATATAATATCAGATAACATACCGGGGCAACCTGCAGGAGCGTGGATCACTCCATATATGCAGCACCCGCGCCAGCCCTACTCTATTATTGCGGGCTATCGCCGGATATATGCGAGCCATGACAAAGGCGATACCTGGCAGTCCATTTCGCCTATACTTACCGA
>DASPNB010000443.1:0-5223 GCA_035626755.1 Flavipsychrobacter sp. | reverse complement strand
ATTGCTTATCGCCTTCTGCCTTAGTTCGCAGTTTATAGCCTGAATATTTATGGTTGAAGGAACTTTCCCGCTTCGACAGCTTCACCTGCAGTTTAAAGCGCTCTGTATCTTCCGGATCCAGCAGGCCATAAAAGCTGAAATCTGCAGACCTTATATCTTCTTTTGTGTAGCCCAGTATATACTCAAATTGCTTGCTTATATACAGAAGCTTATAGTCTTCTATGTCAATCAAGGCAACTGAGGCGGGGCCGGCTTCCAATATTGCAACAGCATCGGGCAGGCCATTCTTACTAGTGTTGTGCAGGTCCATTACGTTGGGGGCGAATGTTGTTTCCACGTTTTTTACTCGATGTTAAATTCCTTGAACTGTTTCATTTTGTTATACAGGGTCTTCCTGTCTATGTTTAGCAGCTTGGCAGCTTTGCTTTTGTTAAAGTTGGCCTGCTTTAGTGCATCCAGTATCACTTCATACTCTGCATCCAGGTTGGCACTTTTCAGCTTATTTTCATACGACACCGTTGTCGGCGCGGAGGAGCCCAGGCTGTCCTGCACTTGTGAAGCCGGTGGCTGGGCATCAAACTGAAGCTTATGGAAGTTGGTTATTTCAAATGGCAGGGACTTCACTTCTACAAAGTCCCCGTCTGTGAGAAGTGTAGCGCGTTTCACCACATTCTTTAGCTCACGCAGGTTACCGTACCACACGTAATTGTTAAAGATGTCTTCCACATCTTTTGAAAAGCCTTTTACATTCTTGCCCAGTTCGCCATTGGTCAATGCAAGGAAGTGCTTTGCAAAAGTCATAACATCTTTCTTACGCTCTCGTAGTGGTGGCACTTCTATGCTAAACTCATTAAAACGGTGGTAAAGATCTTCCCTGAATTTACCGTTACGGGCAGCGTCCCAAAGCTTTTCGTTACTTGCCACTATTATGCGTACATCTATTTCTATGTCCTTATTACCACCTACTCTTCTTATTTTTCTTTCCTGTACCACGCGCAGCAGCGATACTTGTATGTCATACGAAAGGTTGGCTATTTCATCCAGGAATATAGTTCCGTCATTAGCCAACTCCATACTGCCTATCTTTTGGTTCAGGGCACCCGTAAATGCACCTTTTTCGTGGCCAAAAAGCTCCGATCCGGCCAGTTCTTTTGAAAGTGCGCCACAGTCTATCGCAACGAATGGCTTACCCGCGCGTTTACTTTTCTGGTGTATCATCTGGGCTATTACTTCCTTACCGCTTCCGCTCTCACCATAAATAATGATGCTAAAATTGGTTGGCGCCACCAGGTCTATCTGTTTTACTATATTAACAAACTCCGGCGTATCGCCTATTATATAGCCGGCATCACCACCTGGCTTTATAGCTTTGCCATTTTGGCTCGCTTTCTGGACCACGGGTCTTGCCGCCTCGGTTTGTTCCTTAGGCTCATCCGAAAGGGCCTTCTTTATCGTCAGCAGTATTTCATCAGGGAAAAGAGGTTTGGTCACATAGTCATACGCTCCCATCTTCATTACTTCTACAGCGTCTTTTACATCACTGTACCCGGTGATGATGATCACCGGTGCAGCAGGGTGCATCTCCTTACCCTTGGTAAGCAGCTCAGCACCCGTCATATCATCCAATCTGAAATCGCAGAGCACAAGAGAGGGTTCGTTCTTCTTCATCCACTCTATAGCTGCGCCGCCACTGTTCATCGTCGTCACCTCATACCCATGGCGGGTCAGGAAACGGCTTAGCAGAAGACACATATCATTGTCGTCGTCTATAACTAAAATCTTGCTCATAAAACGTCTTGTGTGTATTAATGAAATTAACTGTTTTCGGTCGCATTTATGCCCATACGGCGCGTATCTGTGCTATCGGTATCCTCATCTGCTCCCTGTACTTTGCCACAGTTCTGCGGGCTATATTATAACCCTTGGCAGAAAGGATATTCACCAGTTGCTGGTCAGTATACGGCCTGTGCTTGTCTTCATTTGAAATAGCTTCTTCTATCACCGATTGTATCACTTTATTGCTGATCACTTCGCCTTTCTTGTCGGCAATTCCTTCACTGAAGAGGTCCTTCAGATAAAGCAACCCGAAATGTGTGTCAGCATATTTATTGCTGGTGATACGCGATATGGTAGATATGTCAAGCCCTGACACGTCGGCAACATTCCTCAGCACCATCGGCTTCAGCAGGCGGATATCACCTTCCAGGAAGAATTCATGCTGCATCTGCACTATACACTGCATTATGCGCATCATCGTGTCCTCGCGTTGCTTTACTGCGTTCACGAACCACTGCGCCGACTGCAGCTTGCTCTTTACGTACTGGTTAGCAGAGCGGTCTTTCGCGCTCACCTGCTGCGCCAGTTGGTCATACAGCGACTGGTTGACAAAAATACTGTTCGATTTGCTTGTATAAAGGTTCACCTGTATGGTATCACCATAGCGGGTTACAATAAAATCAGGGATAATTGTATTCTTAGGCTCATAATTGGAAGCCGTTTCACAAACCGGGTAGAATTTCAACGAACCTACCAGGTTCAGCACCACTCGCAGTTCTTCTTCATCTACGTTTAAGGCATGGTGTATCTTTTCAAACTGGCGGTGCATCAGGTCATTATAGTGATTTTGTATCAGCCTCGTAGCGCACCTTACGTCCGGGCGCTTCTGGTTCATCTGCTTCAGCTGTATCAGGAGACATTCCTGCACACTGGTAGCACCTACGCCCACAGGCTCCAGCGTTTGCACTATAGCCAATACCCTTTGAAGCTCTTCTACCTCCACCATTTTGTGCAACTGGAAAGACAGATCATCTGCCACTTCCTCAAATGGACGGTCCATCAGGCCCTTGTTGCTCAGCACATCTATCAGGTACTCAGCTATTACCTTGTCGTCTTCCGATATATCCAGCAGGTGTATTTGCGTCTTAGCTTCTTCTTTAAAGTGGGTGTAGCTGCTCAAAGGCATCTCGGGCGTCGCCTCCTGGGCAAAATAGTTCTGGTACTCCGCTTTATAGTCCGGAACGTCCTCATACATCGTCTCATCCCAGTCCTGGAAGTCCTGGGCATCTTCCTTCGTTTTTGCGCTTTCATCCACTGCTTCTTCCTCGGCCATGTCAAGGAAGGGGTTCTCCTCCAGCTCGTTCTTCATTCTCTGTTCCAGCTCTATCGTATTCAGGAAGAATAAATTAAGCAGCTGTATCTGCTGCGGTAAAATCTTCAGTTGTTGCCTCTGCGTCTGCTGCTGTGAAATCATAGAATCTTTCTTTACGTTCTCCTCTTATAAATCAAGCTTAGAGCCAAATTCATCCATTATGGCAAACTTTTTATGTCAATTTAATAAATTATTGACAAACAAACGATAACGCCTGAGGAAATGCGACATGTATGCTGATTTACATTATCGTTTCTTTGGTGCATCTTTGTAAGTGAGTAATAAGTTCTACAGTTTGTAGAATCGGTTTCCATCATGAAGAAAACATTACGCTTAGTTATTATTGCTTTCTCTGCTTCATTCCTCGTAATGGCAGGTCTCTCTTTTTACTCAATGAAGCAGCTGGAAACACTCATGCTCTTCACGGGGCAGATCGATCACGCCTACCAGGTGATCAACCGGCTCAATACTATTGAGAGCACCATAAAGGAGATGGATATCAAGGAGCGAGGCTACATGATCTCCCGCGACAGCGCTTATATCACAGGCATGGACAAGGCGATACGGGGAGCGGATCCTGCACTCAACTCCCTGAGAGAGTTTGTTGGCAACAATAAAAAGCAGCTGGACCATCTTACCAAACTTCGCGCCGGACTGTATCTGCGTATCAAGAATATTGAAGCTAACATGCTTCACCTCTCTAAAGATTCGTCGCGGAGCATAAGCCATTTCTTTGAGGAGGGCAAACGCCTGAAAACCGAATGCCTTGGGTACATCAGCGAAATGAAGGTCGAAGAACAGCAGTTGCTCAGGGAAAAGAATAAAAACAAGCAACTGTACCAGCGCATAGCCTCCAACACTATCCGCTACCTCCTTTTCATTTTCTGCCTGGTAACCGCCGCTCTCTTCCTCGTCATGATCAATGAACTGAAAAAGCGACTCGCTTCACAGGAAGAACTCCAAAACAAGATAATCGACGTAAAGCGCTCTCACTCCGAACTGGAGCAGATAGCCTATGCATCCTCTCACGATCTCCAGGAACCCCTCCGGAAAATACAGGTCTTTACCGACCGTTTTGCCTGGTTGCAGCGCAATGTCATGAACGAAGAGACCGAAGAAACCATCAAAAGGATCAATTCAGCCGCCACCCGCATGCAGGAACTCATTGAAGACCTCGCCAATCTTACCACCCTGACAAAAGACAAGGAAACTAAAGAACCGACCGACCTGAACCGCATACTCAACTATGCTATCAACGATCTGAATTTTAAGATAGCAGAGAAAGACGCTACTATATACAAGGAGGTGTTACCAGAGATAAAAGGACACCCCCACCAGTTGCATATACTCTTCAAATCCCTGCTGGATAATTCCCTGAAGTTCTCCCGGGATGATGTAAAACCTCTTATTTCTATCCGCAGCGATAAGGTGAGCGGCGAGGAACTCCTCGAGATAAACGACAAACTTTCCGAAAAGCAGTTCTACCGGGTTACCATTGCCGACAACGGTATCGGTTTCGATAACAAGTTCATCTCCAAGATGTTCCAGATATTCCAGCGCCTGCACAACCAGCAGTCTGACTATGAAGGGAAGGGCATCGGTCTCGCTATTTGCCAGCGTATCATGGCCAATCACGATGGATATATCATTGCCCATGGTCACACCGAGGTAGGAGCAACATTTAAGTTGTTCTTTCCTGCCAATGGCGCTAGCTAGTGGTCACATCCCCCCCGTTTACATGGAGCACCTGCCCTGTCATATAGCTGCTGTCAGCGCATGCCAGGTACACATATGCCGGCGCCAGCTCATAAGGATATCCTGCCCGCCCCAGCGGAGTGTCCTTCCCGAATTTTGATAAATGCTCCACATCAAACGACTCCACCACTAGCGGAGTCCAAACCGGTCCGGGCGCAACTGCATTCACTCTTATTCCTTTCTCAGCCAGGTTTTTCGCCAGCGACCGGGTAAAAGAAACCATCGCTCCTTTAGTAGAAGCATAGTCCAGCAGGTGTTCGCTGCCTCTGTAAGCGGTTACTGAGGTAGTATTGATGATTGCACTACCCTCAGCCATTACT
>DASPNB010000442.1:0-2767 GCA_035626755.1 Flavipsychrobacter sp. | reverse complement strand
TGTGCCATGGTCACGTCAGCATTTATATTGTCTGCCCTGAACTTGCGGTAGATCACTTTATCTACATGTAACAGCATATGCACGCTGCTTTGTTCCAGTACATTGTCCAGTTGTCTTGAAATGCGGCTTACTTGTGCAGCACTATTGCCATTGCGAACCCTTTTTACGCTTCTCCTGTTACTGATAAGGCTTCGGAATTCATTCAGGTTAACCAGCCCGCTGCGTATATTCCAATCAAGGACGATCTTTTCCGGCGCGGTGTAATAGAAGTTGAAGAAATTCATAAGGCTGCCACTCATGTTCAGCACGGTGCTGCCGCTTTGCAGGCGGGCGTCGCGAATGAAGAGGTCGTGCCCGCGGAACAGTATGGTTATGTTGCTATTGGTGAAATTCAGAGCACGAGGCAGATAACTCATAACGGCTCCGGTCACCTGTATATATCCGTTGATAAAAGAGGGTGTAGTATCAAGCCGGTTAAGAGTACCTCGGTATATGAGATTCATGTCTGCTTCCCCTCCGGTAACTTTAAAGGAAACACACTTAGTAAAGGAGCCACCTTCTCCAGCTGGAACTTTGATTTAAAGCGACCCTCGAGCGTAGGTTGTACCAGGTTAGTGACCTGGAGGCTGTCAGCCATAAATGGTATGTCATAGTACTTACCCGTCATTCCATACACATCTATCCTCGAGTTTCTATCATTGTGACCGCCTATAGGGTTTACTTCATTGATGTAGTTTCCGCGAAAGCTTGTCTCCGTTATCTTCCCTCCCGGTACTATGAAGGTGTTGTCTTCCACCACCCAGCTGACCTTCACCAGCGGCGTATCCCTGAATTTCATTCTGCCTTTTATATCGGCAGCCAGTTCTATTGGTTTTTCCAGGTCCATCAATTTCAGGTTGCGCGATATATTGGGAGAAACAAAGGCAACTGCATTCCTGTAAAGAATACCGTCCGACCTGATGTTCACCTCAAAGGTGGTCGGCTTCTCCTTCAGAAAGAACTTGGCTCCGATTTGCAATTCGTCTTTGTTAAGACGGATGTTCTGCATCGGCACTGTCAGCACTTCTTTCGTTTTATTGTAGCCAAGCAGCAAGGTAGCATCCAGTATTTGGTTTATCAGAAAGCTCCCTGAATTTATATTGAAGGCAAAGTTCTTTATCAGGGCATTCACTTTTGCGCTGGCTTCCCAGCCTTCAGTAGTATAGTTGAAATTTCCCCGTAGCCTGTGTATATCTAATAGGAAAAGTTTGAACTTGGTCTTGTTCTCAAAAGCAAACTGTATGTTTTTGAAATTGAAATCAGTGATACGGGGTCTGCCTTCATTTTTATCCTCGCTGGTTTCTTTCCGTCTTTTGAATATCTGCGAATTACTATATCCTGTACTATCTGTGAACAGGTATATCTCACCATCCTCTATGCTTAACTCCCGGATACGTGGTTTTCCCCGCACAATGGAGAAGGCGTTTACTGACACATAGATGTTCTTTGCTTTAAGCAGGTCATGACGATGCTTACTCCAAAGATTGTCCCTCAAAAGCACGTTCTTGAGTTCAATAGAGACGCCCGGAAAGCCTCTTATCAGCGTTGGCTCCATGCTTTCTATTGTTAGTTTCCCGTCTATGTTCTCGTTCAGTTGCTCAGTGATCTCTTTGAGAACTGATTTCTTATTCAGGTTTACATACCCCGCTATACCCAGCCACAGGATCACTACAAGCGCTAGTACACCAACAGAAATTTTCAGAAACAGCTTCAACCAGCGAGGCATCTTTAATTTTAGTATTCTAAAAGATATTGATAATCAGGTTAATTTAAAAGAAACAAAATTGTGCCATCTTTGAATTTGGTACGTTTTTAGTGCATATCACTTAGATGGGTCTATTTCGACGATTTAATTTACCAGGGTTTCTTTTTGTTATGCTGTGGTCTCTTGAGGCAAAGGCGCAGGTGAAAGTGGTGAAGACTCCTTTTTCCTGGCTAAACGTTCGTAATGATAAACGCTACATCGAAGACCATACAAAAGACCTTACCATTCGCTTTTTCGGTACCAACAAATTTTCGGGCTATGTTATCGGCAATAACGGCAATGCTGAAAAGCTGCCGTACAGCAGTAACGACTATGTCAATCTCGGTCTTGGCTTCAGTTGGCGCTTTATAGGTATGAACCTCGGTTTTAAGATTCCCTTCCAGGATAACGACCGCTTTGGCAAGACAAAAACATTCGATCTCCAGTCATTCCTTTATTTCCGCAAACTACAGTTGGATATATATGCACAGGCGCACAATGGCCTGCACGTGTCGCAACCCGGCAAACTATACAGGCTGGAGGAAGAAAATGTCTTTCCCTATCGGGAGGATATGCGTACGAGGAACTTTGGGGTAAATGGCCAGTATATTTTCAATAATCGCCGCTTTTCCTATCGCGCCGCTTTCCTTCAGAACGAATACCAGAAAAAAAGCGCCGGTTCTTTTATGCTGGGTGGTTCACTGTACTACTTTCGTGCTGCAGGCGATTCAGCCATTATACCCAGTGACGTGATATATGGAGCTCCTTTCTGGCGGGAGAATTTTGATAGAACAAATGTCATTTCACTTGCGGTTAACGCAGGCTACGCTTATACGCTCGTGTTGTATAGACATTTCTTTATTAGCGGCTCTATTGCCGCAGGACCGGGCATTAATTACACCAACCGCAGGGGGGGCTCCCCCGATAGAATGGATGCAGGCATCGGCTACCTGTTAAACGGCACGCTTCGGGTAGCCGTGGGTT
>DASPNB010000441.1:0-7343 GCA_035626755.1 Flavipsychrobacter sp. | reverse complement strand
TTTAACGGAGAGCCACAACCACAGGGAGTGTATGTGTATGCCATAGAAGTTACCTTTGCAGATCACAGAGCGGAGAAAAAGCAGGGTAATGTGACGCTATTGAGGTAGATTGTTCTTTATAAAACGTTAGTCAATATTGAGATATAGCATTATATCTTTCTATAAGTGCCCAACTTTCCCGTGAATGGAGCTGTCTGATAGCTAAATAGACAGTTTTTAATTATTTTTTAGCTTTTGTAAGCGATCTTTAACGCGATCTATGAAGAACAAATTGACAAAAAAGCTCATTATACTCTGTGCGGGACTTTTTTTCCTTGCCGGTAATGCGACAGGGCAGATAGACTGCAACCAAGGTTTTATCTATTACACAACGGGTGGAAGTATAATGACCCTTGACCCCACCCAGCCGCTGATAGTGGGGGTTAATCCGATAACCAACGCGATACCCCAATTGGCAGGCAGCGAAGGTCTTGCAGTAGGTGATAATATAAATGGCCCGGGCCCTTCTCCCACATTTTACACAACGATGGGCAGCCAGTACTGGTACTGGGATGGTGTGACCTGGGTAAATACCGGCCATAGTTCCGGACCGGCCGCTGCGGTGAACATTGGCGCAGGTGGGGGATATATCTACAACCTGATAGGTGCATCGGGACAAGTATGGCGTTACGATGGTACTGGCCCTGCAATACTCATCACGACAATTGCCAGCTTCCAGGGTGGCGGACCTTATGATATTGTTTGTGACTGCGTAGGTAACTTTTACATACTACGCACAACGACCACGCAGTATTTGAATAAATATGATCCTAATGGCAACCTGCTGCAGACCTGGACGCTCACGGGAGCGCCAAGTAATGGAGCGGGAGGCGGTTTTGCGATTATAAATAATGATGTTTATTATAATAACACGAGTGGTTTCCTTGGTGGCCCTATGGTGGGTAGCCAGGTGAACTTCAACATGATAGCCGGTGGAGGGCTTAATCCCCAGCCTACGGACTTTGGCAGCTGCCCGATAGGGGGTATGCAAGTGGGGGGTGGTAACACTATTATCCCGCATTGCATAGGCGGTGCGCCAGCAGTGTTGACAGCATCAGGAACGGCTCCATTTATATGGAATGTGATAAGCGGTAACGCAGCACTAAGCGGCACTACTACACAGACTGTAACTGCTACTGCGACGGTTAACTCTGTGATCGTGGCGATCTCAACATCCGTATGTGGCACTACAACTGATACATTCACATTACAAATACAGCAGGCTACAACCCTGACCAGCGATACCTTATTTAACTGCGGTAACGGACAGACAACTACTATTAACGCAGCGGGTAGCGCACCATATACATGGACGGTATTGAACGGACCTGCTGTTATAAATGGCTCGGGGGCAACCGTGACTATCACGGCCAATGCCACATCGACGATTATAGCAGGTTCGCAGTCTGTGTGCGGTCCTGTCTATGATACAATAATGATAAGGGTGCCGACGGCGACAGTAGATGCGGGGCCTGACTTTACCTTATTTGGTTGTGCTACCTATGCAGGAAATCTGAATGGCAGTGTGACCAACGTGACACCTGATCTTACATATAGCTATGCATGGACGCCGCCGGGAACTATTACTTCCGGGCCGAATACCCTTACGCCTTCAATAGTGCCGACTACAGGCGTAACTTACACACTGACTGTAACAACTCCTGCCAATGAAGGCGGCTGTACCTGGATTGATACTGTGCATGTAGATGTTCAGGATATGACCGTTACTGCAGATTTTGATACGATGGTAAGGCTGGGATGTAACGGTGACAGCGTATTCTTTACACCTGTAACCACTAATGCAACAGACTTTGCATGGGACTTCGGCAATGGCCAAACCAGTAATTTACAATCGCCTTTATATATATACCCGCAACAGGGGACGTATACGATCACGCTTGTTGCATCTAACCCATATTGCAGTGCTACAGTGAGTAAGCAGATAACATTTGATCACCCGCTGCAGGCTTCATTTACAACGAGCAACGATAGCATATGCAGGGGAGCACCGATTACATTTACTAATACCTCTGTGGGTACTCCGGGCTATACACTGACATGGGATTTTGGTGATGGCAATACTGACAATAGCAACGCGCCCACACATACTTACGCAGCAGATGGTATCTATACCGTAACGCTTACAATACAAGACTTTGTTCCATGTATCAGCGTGGCAACCCAGCAGGTAGTAGTAGCATCTATCTTAGTAGACATCGTGCCAAAAGACACAAGTGTCTGCCTGGTAGATTCAATGATGATGACCGCCGTAGTTACTGCACCTCCGTACTTCAGCAACTTTACTTATGCCTGGACGCCGGTAGATAACATAGGAGATCCAACTGCTGAGAGCATTAATTTCTACATGGAAACGCCTGGCGACTATTATTATACGGTTACCGCTACTGGCTGGCCTATGGGTTGTGTGGCTACCAATACTAACCACGTAAATGTACAGCCAAGGCCTGTTCTGATAAATGTAAGTCCTGACCAGGTAGTGGAGTATGGCACGAAAGTGGAACTGAATGCTGAAGGTGTGAAATACTATATATGGACACCAACAGAAACACTTAATGATCCGAATATAAATGACCCGATTGCGCTCCCGGTTGATCCGAGCACAACTTACAGGGTAATAGGTATGAACGAGCATGGTGGTTGCAGAGATACTGCTTATGTGAAGATAGACCTGACATACACCGATGATTTTGTACCGAGCGTATTCACCCCGAACGGTGATGGCAAGAATGATATTTTCAGAATAATGGGTATTAAATACCAGAAGGTGGTGGAATTCAGGGTATTCAGCCGCTGGGGTGTGGAGCTGTTCAGCACCCAGGATGCAACCCGAGGCTGGGATGGCACCTACAAAGGAGAGCCACAGGATGCCGGTGTATATGGATATCTTATAAGAGTAACATTGCCCGACGGAACATTGCGCACCTATAAGGGCGATATAACATTGCTACGATAGAGAGAAACAAAGGTTGATTTTATAAAAACGCCCCCCCTCGGCTTAGCCAAAGGGGACGTTTATTTTTAGTCTTTATGTACTGTTTCCCAGACTCTATTCTTCTTTATACACAAAAAGGAATTTGATACTTGTGTCTTTTACTATCTTTTGGATATCACCGGATTGTTCATAAAAAACAAAGCCTTCAGTAATTAATCCCTCTTTTTTCAGGAAAGCGTAGAGTATTGAGGTTGCGTCGGGCATCGCGGCATATTTCCCCGGTACATAGCCCCAACTGTGCCTGTCATTCCTTAGATCCCGCTGAGCCGAGGAAAGAAAGGGTAGGAGAGTAAATACAGTAGTCAGCAGTTTCATTTTATTGCCACATTGGTTGGACGAAATAGAGTGTGGTTCCGTCGGGGTCCGAGAAGTGAGCGTATATGCCTGATTTGCTGTCATTCTCTTTTTGATAAGAGATGTTGTGCTTATTCAAAGTTGCTTCAGCATCTTCTATATTATCGATAAAGAAGCCAATAGACAGTCCGCCTGACCCCGTGGTTTTTCCTTCAGCAGGATGAATACCTAAGGTAATGCCTGCTGTGCCAATCATAGCATAATTATTTCCCCAGCGCTGCTTTACGACAAGCCCTATGTTCTCATAGAACTGTATAGCGTTGTCCATATCATTCACCATAATAGTGACATTGGAGTCTTTGATCTGCATATATGAAATTTATACAGGTAAAGATAAAGTTTAAAGTGAGTTTTAATGGCAATTGCTCCTTTAAGTTTACCTTTGCCACCTAAATTTCAAATTCGGAAAATGCACAATACTCATTTACATTTCGTAGAACCAAAGAATGAGCCTGTACTGAACTATGCACCGGGATCGGCTGAGCGCAAGGCACTGCAGGCGGCACTGGCAGAGGCTAAGAAAGTGGTGAAAGACATACCTATGTACATTAACGGACAAGAGGTACGCAGCGGTGATAAAAAGGAGATCCGCCCGCCGCATGAAACGGCTCACCTCTTAGGTCATTTTCATGCTTCGGATGCGAGCCACGTAAACCAGGCTATTGATGCAGCACTAGCTGCCCGCCAGCAATGGGCGGAGACCAGCTGGCAGCAACGCTCACAGATATTCATGCGCGCTGCCGAACTGCTGGCTACCAAATATCGCTGGAAGATGAACGCAGCCACCATGCTTGGCCAGAGCAAGAATGCTTACCAGGCTGAAATTGATAGCGCATGTGAATTGATTGATTTTCTGCGCTTTAATGTTTATTATCTCAATGAAATATATAAACAACAGCCTCTGTCTCCCGCAGGTATGCACAACAGTGTAGAGTACCGTCCGCTGGAGGGTTTCGTACTGGCTGTAACGCCCTTTAACTTTACTGCGATAGGTGGCAATCTACCTACCTGCCCAGCCATGTGTGGTAACGTGGTAGTATGGAAACCGGCCAACACCCAGGTATATTCTGCTGCTGTATTCATGGAAATTTTAATGGAAGCAGGGCTGCCTGCAGGCGTTATCAACCTGATCTATCCCCCCGGACCAATGGTGGGTGATATCTGCTATAAGCACCGCGATTTTGCCGGTGTGCACTTTACCGGTTCTACAGGTGTATTCCAAAGTATGTGGAAGAGCATAGGGGAGAACATAGCTACTTATAAAAGCTATCCTCGCATTGTAGGTGAGACCGGTGGTAAGGACTTCGTATTTGTTCACCCGAGCTCGCAGGTGGATGCCGTAGTAGCTGCCCTGGCGCGTGGCGCTTTCGAGTTCCAGGGACAGAAGTGCTCTGCTGCCAGCCGTTGCTATATACCCGGCAACATAGCCGATGAAGTAAGGGAAAAACTGGTGGCAGAAGTAAAAACCATGAAAATGGGTCCGGTAGATGACTTCACCAATTTCATTAATGCGGTAATTGACGAAAAATCGTTCAACAGTATTACAAAATACATAGATGGCGTAAAAGACAGCAGCAGTGCAAAGATCATTTGTGGCGGACACTATGACAAGACCAATGGCTGGTTTATAGAACCGACTATAATAGAAACTACTGACCCTGCATATGTAACTATGTGTGAAGAGATTTTCGGGCCAGTACTGACGATGCATGTTTATGACGCTGAGAAATGGGAAAAGATGCTGGAGGTAGTAGATAGCACTTCGCCGTACGCTCTGACAGGTGCTATCTTCTCGCAAGACAGGTATGCTACCGAAGTAATGACCAGGAAACTGGTGAATGCCGCCGGTAACTTCTATATAAATGATAAACCGACAGGCGCTGTAGTAGGGCAGCAACCCTTTGGAGGCGCCCGTGCCTCAGGTACGAACGACAAGGCCGGGTCTGCCCTTAACCTCTACCGCTGGCTGAGTGCCAGAACAATGAAGGAAACTTATGTGCCTGTTACCAACTACAGGTATCCCTTCCACCAGGCAGATTGAGTCCCTCCGCCCCCGAAAGGGGGAACCGACTAGCGCAAAATGTTATTACATAGTTATGGGCAGGTGCATACCTGCCCATTTTATTAATTTCTGTTATCTTTAAGTCTTCTATGAGTTACAGAAATTCCATATTGGTTGTGGCGCTGTCTCTTTCTGTGGTGGGGTGTACCTGCCGTGAGGAGATCAAGGCTTATGTGAAGGATGGTGAAACACATGAACCCTTAAAGGATGTAACGGTGAAGACCGTAGGAGCTCTGAAAGGTAATTATAAAGAAGGTACCACCAAGCTCAGCGACAGTAACGGCCGCTTTGTAGCACAATATGATATAGCAAATGTAGCCAAGTGCCCGGTGACCAAACTCTTCATCTCAAAAGCCGGCTACGAAGACAAAAGCGTAATAGAGCCGAAGACCGGCGACACGATATTCCTGAATAAGATACAGTAAACAAAAAAAGTCCCGACGGAAGTCGGGACCTTTTTTTATAACAGATATTTTAGTCACCTATCGGATCGATAGCAGAAGTTTCCATCATCAGCATTACTGTTTTTTTGGGCGCACGCGGGCGGTGCATTACACCTTTGGTGATCGTCGTGCCCTCGTTGGGATTCAGTTCTATGGTACGATCTTCAAGGTCTATCAGCAATTGTCCTGAGAGCACAAAGAAAAATTCGTCATCATTATCATGCTTGTGCCAATGATATTCACCTTCTACTATCCCCAGGCGCACAACGGCATCGTTTACCTTTGTCAGCGTCTGGTTGAACCATTGTTCCTTGCAGGCAGCAACAATTTCCGGTACATCAATCAGCTCCAGGTGACCGTATTTGATATCCATGTGCTGGTTATAGTTCTGTGTTGTCTGTTCGCTCATAACGTTGTGTTTATATAAAATTACACTTTAACCAGTTTCCATTTCCCCCTGCGGAACAATAATATTCCTACTACGGCCATAGCGCTTTCTGCAACGGCAATAGACAGGAAGACCCCTTTCGGTCCCATGTTCAGCAGCACGGCCAGCGTATAAGCCAACGGTATCTGGAAACACCAGAAGCCAAAGAAATTCAGAAGGGTTGGTGTAAAAGTATCGCCTGCACCATTGAAGGACTGCGATATCACCATACCGTAGGCATAAAAGATATAGCCGAGGCATACATAGAAGATGCATTGCTTACCAAAGTAAATTGCCGTTGCATCCTTTGTAAAGAATCCGAGTACAGGCTCTGCGAACACGATAGAGATTACGCCTACCGAGCCAAGAAATATCATGTTGTAAAACGCGGTTCTCCATACTGAGCGTTCTGCACGCTCGGGTTGTTTGGCACCAAGGTTTTGTCCTACCAATGTTGCAGCTGCATTTGACATGCCCCATGATGGCATCAGCGCAAATATGAGTATGCGTATGGCAATAGTATATCCTGCCAGTGCAGCATTGCCGAACTTTGATAAGATACTCATGAGGAATATCCAGCTGGCAGATGCAATGAGGAATTGTCCTGTGCTACCTGCGCCAATCTTTACGAGGTTGCCCATTATGCCAAAGTCCGGCCTCAGGTGCGGGCGCTTGATCTTGATAATGCCGCGGTCGTTGAAGAGGTGGTACAGCTGGTATAACACGCCCATACTACGGCCAATAGTAGTGGCGATAGCAGCGCCTTTTATGCCCAGGGCGGGTATCGGCCCGAAACCATAGATGAGGGTAGGACAGAGAATGATATTAAGAATATTGGCCAGCCAAAGTGAACGCATAGCAATTGCTGCATTGCCTGCACCGCGGAAGATACCATTGATAAGGAAGATGAGCATGATCGGTGCATTGCATATAAGCATTATCTGCGTATACACGTGATTACCACTTGTGATGGTTTTATCAGCGCCCATAAGCACGAGCAGGTCT
>DASPNB010000440.1:0-4269 GCA_035626755.1 Flavipsychrobacter sp. | reverse complement strand
CTCACAAGGTGCACGTGGGCATTAACCAGGTAAACTGCCAGTATTGCCACGCGGGTGCTGAAAAGAGCCGCCAGGCTATGATACCATCAGGCAACGTATGTATGAACTGCCATATGCAGATAAACGAATATACCGGCGAAGATCTCTTCACGGCAGATGGCAAGAAGGTGGATGGCACTGCAGAAATTCAGAAGCTTTACTCTTATACCGGCTGGAACCCTGACAAGAACGCGTATAACCGCGACGAAAAAGGCAATATACTGGCCAAACCAATTCCATGGACTAAGATCCATAATATGCCTGACCACGTGTACTTCAACCACTCACAGCACGTGAGTGTAGGAAAGGTTCAGTGCCAGCAATGTCACGGCGATATCCAGAATATGGATGAGGTTTACCAGTTCTCACCACTCTCAATGGGCTGGTGTATCAACTGTCACCGCCAGACCAAGGTGCAGTTTGAAAGCAATAACTACTACTCGATCTTTGAAAAATACCACCACGAGCTGAAGAATGGCGAACGCGAAGGTGTAACTGTAGAAGATATAGGCGGCCTTGAATGTCAACGTTGCCACTACTAGTTAGTTGATTGGTTGATTAGTTGACCGGTTGATTAGGTTGAAATTGAATTGAAAAAGTAAAAGATATTAATTGAGCCATTGAGCGATTAGCCATTGAGCCATTTTAATTGAACAATATGAGTCAAAAACAATATTGGAAGGGCATTGGACAGTTGCAGAACACTGCATCTGAAAATGAAGTAGCTGATGAATTCAATGAGCCGCTACCGTTCGACCTGGGCGGTAACCTGCTCGATGCTACAACCCCCCGCCGCGACTTTTTGAAGTTCTTAGGTTTCAGCACTGCTGCTGCCACCCTGGCTGCCAGCTGTGAAATGCCTGTGCGCAAGGTGATCCCTTACGCCATTAAGCCTGAAGAAATTCAGCCGGGTGTGCCTAATTACTACGCTTCTACCTTTGTAGATGGTGGTGACTACTGCCCGATAGTGGTAAAAACACGCGACGGCCGTCCTATTAAGATAGAAGGTAACGAACTCTCTACCATTACAGGTGGCGGTACTTCTGCCCGTGTTCAGGCTGCGGTTCTTAACCTTTATGATAAGACCCGCCAGCGTTTCCCTGCGGCAAACGGCGCTGAAGTGACCTTTGCTGCTCTTGACGGCCAGATAAAAAATGCACTGGGTGCAAACACTCAGGCTGCTTATATCCTTACCTCAACCATAATCAGTCCTACTACCAAAGATATCATAGCTAAATTCATAGCTAAATATCCTTCAGCAAAGCACGTTACTTACGATCCTGTTTCTTATTCAGGTATGCTGCTGGCCAATGAAGCGAGCTACGGAAAGCGTGCCCTGCCTTCTTACCACTTTGATAAAGCAAAAACTATAGTAAGCCTTGGTGCAGATTTCTTAGGTACATGGTTGTCGCCTACAGAATTCTCAAGACAATATGCAACGGGCCGCAACATCAGCGCTAAGACTCCTGAAATGTCTAAGCACTATCATGTAGAGCCTAACCACACTATTACCGGTGCTGCTGCTGATGAGCGTGCTACCTGCAAACCATCTGAAATAGGTGCTGTTGCAGCTGCCCTGTATGCTGCAGTAACAGGTGGTTCTGCCTCCCTGCCCGGCAAAAAACTGAACGAGCTGGTGAACAAGGCTGCCGCTGACCTGAAAAAAGGTAACGGTATAGTTGTTTGCGGTTCTAATGATGTGAATGTTCAGACAGTAGTAAACGCTATCAACAACGCGATAGGCGCTAACGGCACTACAATCAACTGGGCTACAACCAGCAACTACAAGCAAGGTATAGACTCTGATATGGCTGCGCTTGTAGAAGCTATGAATGCAGGCCAGGTAGGAGCTCTCTTTATACAAGGTCTGAACCCTGTGTATGAATATTATGACGGCAAAAAATTTGAAGCAGGCCTGGCTAAAGTTCCTGTAACAGTTTCTTTTGCTGACCGCATGGACGAAACTGCACAGAAGTGCAAATACATAGTTCCTGATCATCACTTCCTGGAAAGCTGGGGTGATGCAGAACCTAAGACAGGATATTACAGCCTGATACAGCCAACCATTGCTCCACTGTTCAAGACACGTGCCTTCCAGGACAGCCTGCTTGTATGGGCCGGTGAAACCACCACCTATGGTGACTACTGGATGAGCTACTGGATGGGTAAACTGGGCAGCCAGGAAAATTTTGACCGCGCGCTGCAGAACGGTGTGCTGGAGCCGGCTGAAATGCCAATGGGCGGCGGTGCATTTGCGGGCAATGTTGCCAATGCGATCACTAACATACAATCTACCAAAGGCGGAGCGCTGGAGGTAATGGCATATGAAAAAGTATCTATAGGCTACGGTGGCGCATGGAGTAATAACCCATGGCTGCAGGAAATGCCTGACCCGATAACCCGAGCTACCTGGGACAACTACGCATGTATGTCTCCCAAGAGGGCGAAAGAACTGAACGCTGAACTGACTGCTCTTAACGAAGTAGACGAGAACAAGCGTGTAGTGAAAATAAAAGTGAATGGTGTGGAGATGACTCTGCCTGTAATGGTGGTGCCGGGTATGCACAATGATGTGATAGCTGTAGCCTTTGGTTATGGCCGTGATAAACAAGTAGGCCGCGCTGCCGCCGGTACCGGTGGTAACAACGCAGCGGGTGCGAATGCTTATCCTATCCTCACTTCTAACGGAACTACTTTCAATTCATACAGTACTGCAGCTTCTGTGGAAGCTACAGCTGCGACCTATCCGCTGGCTATTACACAAACGCACTCCAGCTATGAAGGCCGCCCGATACTGCATGAATACACCCTGGAAGAATTTAAGAAAGATCCCAATGGACTTCTCCGCGAACGCGATGCAGAGATAGGTAAGTACGCTACGCTGCCATGGGAGCAAAGCGGCGAACATGCAAGTGCGCACGAAACAGGAGAAGGCGGACACAATGCTCATGGCGCTGCTGCTGCAGGTCATGCTGCTGCCGCTGCTCATGGAGGTGAACATGGACCAGACGAACAAGGTTTCCGTGAAAACGGTACATTATATCCTAACTATGAGCACCTCGGTATTCATTGGGGAATGTCAATAGATACCAACAGCTGTACAGGATGTGCTGCATGCGTTATCGCCTGCCAGGCAGAAAATAACGTTTCTGTAGTAGGTAAAGAGCACGTGATAAAGGCCCACGAAATGCACTGGCTGCGTATCGACCGCTATTTTGCAGGTAAGCTGGAAGACCCCGATAGCATCCAGACTATCTTCCAACCGATGCTTTGCCAGCATTGCGATAACGCACCTTGCGAGAACGTTTGCCCGGTGTCGGCTACCAACCACAGTTCAGAAGGTATCAACCAAATGGCGTATAACCGCTGTATCGGTACTAAATATTGCGCTAACAACTGTCCGTATAAAATACGTCACTTCAACTGGATGGACTGGAACGGTGCGGATTGCTTTGACGACAACCTGTTTGAGGACTACCGTCGCGATGACATAAACGACGACCTGACACGCATGGTGCTAAACCCAGACGTTACAGTTCGTAGCCGTGGTGTAATGGAAAAATGCAGTTTCTGCGTTCAGCGCCTGCAAGATGCCAAGCTGGCAGCTAAAAAGGACGGCCGCCCTGTGAAGGATGGTGAAGCTAAGACTGCATGCCAGCAGGCTTGTGCTTCAGGCTGTATCGTATTCGGTAACGTGAACGACCCTGAAAGTAAGATATCTAAAATCCGTAAGCAAGAGCAGAAAGAGCGTACTTTCTACGTGCTGGAGCAGATACATACGCTCCCGAACGTGAACTACCTCTCTAAAGTTCGTAATACGGATATGATAGTTGCTGCTGGTGTGGAAGATCACCATACCGGTGAAGTAACATGGCCAAACGACGAGATCCACAACGAGCACATCTAGTGCCCGGCGTGAAACTCAGGGTTATTTGAATAATTGAATAAAAAGTGACCTGTAAAAAGGTCGCCAATATAAATAAGAACATTACTAATAACGTGCTATGCATACAAAGTACGAATCGTTTGTACGGGAACCGCTGGTAGATGGTGAAAAGACTTACCACGATATAACGGAAGATATAATCAGCCCTATTGAAAGAAAACCGGGCCGCATGTGGTATGTGGGCTTCTTCTTTTCAGTGGCCCTGCTTATGTTCGGCGTATTTTCAGTATTCTGGGAAGTTTATTACGGTATAGGTGTATGGGGTATTAACCGTACAGTAGGCT
>DASPNB010000439.1:0-3124 GCA_035626755.1 Flavipsychrobacter sp. | reverse complement strand
GCCAGCACTATGATGCCTGTATCACCGCTAAAGCCATCCATTTCTACCAGCAGCTGGTTCAGCGTATTCTCACGCTCATCGTTGCTCATCACTACGTTCTTTCCACGGGCACGGCCTATTGCATCAATTTCATCTATAAATACGATACATGGTGCTTTCTCGCGGGCTTGCTTAAACAGGTCACGTACGCGGCTCGCACCTACACCCACGAACAGCTCTACGAAATCAGAACCCGACATAGAGAAGAAAGGCACTTGTGCTTCACCGGCTACTGCTTTTGCAAGCAGGGTTTTACCTGTTCCGGGAGGGCCTACCAGCAAGGCACCTTTAGGTATCTTGCCACCCAGTGCGGTATATTTCTTAGGATTCTTCAGGAAGTCAACTATTTCCATCACTTCCACCTTGGCTTCATCCAGCCCGGCTACATCGTTGAATGTAATATTCACGCGGGTACCCTTTTCAAAGAGTTGCGCCTTCGATTTTCCGATATTGAAAATACCACCGCTGCCGCCTGCACCACCCGCGCCACCGCCCATCTTGCGGAGCAGTAGGAACCACATAGCTACTATTATCAGTATGGGCAGCAGGAATGAGTTCAGCAGTTCGTGCAGCAGGTTGCCGCGTTTTTCGTAAAAAACAGGTGGCCTTTGAGCCTCAGGCAGGTTTTTCCACGCTGCTGATTCTTTCAGGTCGTTATTGAATTGCTCTACGGTTCCTATCTGGAAAGAAATTTTATTTGCTGCAGGCCCGCTACCTGTGGAAGGTGTTCCTTTTTTCAGGGTCGCTTCTACTTCCACGTTGTTGTATACGTATATCTTCTCTACATAGCCTTTTTCAAGGTATTGTATCTGGAAGTCCCTGAAGCTTACTTCTTTCGCATCGGAGCTGGCATTGCTCATAAAGAACTGCAAGCCGAGCAGGGTAACGGCTATTATGCCATATACCCAGTAAATATTAAAGCGCGGACCCTTGCGTGGCAGCTGGTTGCGGCTATCGCCACCGGGGCCGCTATTGCTCTTCTGTTTATTGTCTTCCATTTTTACTTTAAACCGTAATTTAAACTGTTATATTCTTAGTCCTTGTGTTCCATTCTTTCGGCATCTTCCCACAGGCTTTCCAGGTCGTAGAAGTTCCGTTGTTCATGCTGAAAAACATGTACCACCACGTTCACGTAATCTACCAGGGTCCATTGGTCTCCGCGTTCCATATGGTAGGGGCGCTCATCGCATTCCTTCATCACCATTTCCTCTATATTGTCCGCTATTGCCTTAACCTGTATATGGGACTTTGCTTCGCATAGAACAAAAAAATCTGCGACCGCCTCATCTATTTTTCTAAGATCAAGCGACACTATTTCATCTCCCTTCTTGTCCTTAATGGCTTTTATGATTGTTTTAAAAAGCTTGCTGTTCCTGTTAAGCTGTGCGGCCGGTTTCTTTCTTCCCTGGAGTGCAGTTATAATTTTATCCAAATTTTGATAAACTGTTTATGTTTGGTAATATCTTTACTTCCTTATCAAAAGTAAAACTTTCTTTTGGCACTTAGTCTTATGACCATATTAAATGCTCCTGTTATTGAGCTGGATACTATTGACAGTACCAATAACTATGCCATGCGGCTCATAGATGCCGATAAGGCACAGGCGGGCATGACCATAAGCGCCCTGGAGCAGACAAGGGGCAAAGGCCAGCGGGGCAGAGAGTGGCACACACAACCCGGACAGAGCCTGCTCATGAGTATAATCACCAGTCCCGACAGGGCTTTGCGCGAGCAGTTCCTGTACAACGCCGCAATTGCTATAGCGGTTGCTAATTACCTGAACGAGTTACATGCAGATTGGCAGGTACGTATTAAATGGCCTAATGATATAATAATCAATGACAAAAAGGCAGGGGGTATACTGCTGGAAAACATTATCAGGGGCAGCCAGTGGACTTACGGTATTGTAGGTGTGGGGCTCAATGTTTTACAGGAGAGTTTTCCGCCGGAACTACCCAATGCCACCTCATTGAAAATGGCTTCCGGCAAGGAATTTTCCATCATTAAAATGCGCAACTACCTGCGGGAGCGGATCATTTATAATATGTACAGCCCCCTCTCGGCCAAACAGGTGATGGACGAGTACAACAATCTGCTCTACAAGCGGGGGAAAAAGCAGAGGTTCAGCGATGACGTCAATACCTGGGAAGTAACTATCCTCGGGGCCTTATCAGACGGCAGCCTCCAGGTGGAGCAGGAAAGACAGATATTCCAGTATTCTCACGGCGCCCAGGAGTGGGTTTGGTGATCAGTACATTTCAGCCCAGTTTTTCAGCAATTGCAGACCATGATCGGTTCCTATAGACTCAGGATGGAATTGTATACCTGCACAGGGATATTCCGGGTGGTAGATTGCCATTATAGAGTGATCATCTAAGGCAATGGCTGAGCTTACAAGATCGTCTTTAATATTCTTCAGCACAAGTGAGTGGTAGCGCATAACGGTGAACTCTTCCGGTATGGATTTGAATAAAGCACTTCCATCATGCCTCACCATGCTCGTTTTTCCATGCATAGGGTAGGGAGCATGCACCAATTCTGCACCAAAATACATTCCCAATGCCTGGTGGCCCAGGCATACACCCAGTATCGGTACCTTATTGTGAAAATGATCTATCGCCTCTATGCATATACCCGACTGCAGCGGTGTTTCCGGACCGGGAGAAATGATGAGCCGGGCAGGGTTCAAATCTATCAGCTCCTGCAGGCTGATCTCATCATTACGATACACTTTGCATTCATTGCCTGTTTGCAGCAGGTAGTGTTGCAATATATAGGTGAATGAATCATAGTTGTCAATGAGTACCCACATCTTCGCTTGCCTTGGCATTTACACCGTCAAAAAATTCAGAGAGGTCACTAAAAACATCTTTTGCAAACGGTAGCAATTTGCCCACCCGCTCAAAGGTCCACGGTGCTATCGGCTCAAAATATTTGTAGGTCTTTGATGCTGCAATAGTCTCCGGGGAGATCAGCATCATTTTGTTACCTATCCAGAGTAAGGAGCTCCACATTACAGCTGTAATGCCCACATATAGCAGGCCACCTGTTATTTTATTGGCAAGCCCCAGCATCATAGCTTCCA
>DASPNB010000438.1:0-3017 GCA_035626755.1 Flavipsychrobacter sp. | reverse complement strand
AGAGATCGAATTGCCCGAGGCAACGTATACTGGTCACAATCCTCCTGTATACAACTGGAATTTTGATGGCGCTGTGGTAAATCACGGCAGCGAACTCGGCCCTTACTGGTTGGTTTGGAACACAGACGGTACTAAAACGATCACCCTTGATATCGACGGCATATGTCCCGAACATTTCGAAGATGTTATAGACGTTCATACACCTCCGATAGCTGAGATAAGAGCGGCTACACCAAATCCTGTGTGCGAAGGTGTTCCGGTAAAACTGGAAGCAGTTCAGCACCCGGGCATCGCTGCTTACAAATGGCATAATCTAGACTACTACGGCTTCAACAACGATCACGTTATTGATGCTAATATAGAAGAAACCAGCTGGGTAACACTTACTGCGCTCGATGACTACGGTTGCTTTAACAAGGATAGTGTTTACATAACAGTAGAGCCTTGCTGCCAGATATTTATTCCATCGGCATTCACGCCTAATGGTGATGGCAGCAATGATGTGTTCCGTCCGCGTACTGCAGGCTTCAAGCACTACACTACCTTCCAGGTAATGAACAGGTG
This sequence comes from Flavipsychrobacter sp., assembly GCA_035626755.1. Taxonomy (GTDB): domain Bacteria; phylum Bacteroidota; class Bacteroidia; order Chitinophagales; family Chitinophagaceae; genus MKUN01. Next base: position 2,453 of record DASPNB010000438.1, on the reverse strand, counting down.
GGGTCAAAAGGTATTCGAATCTAGGAGCCAGAGTGTTGGCTGGGATGGAACTTTCAACGGTGTGCCTCAGGATCCGGGTACTTACACTTACTATCTGCAGTATAGCTGCAATGGCGTAATGACCGACAAAACTGGTAACGTCACCTTAATAAAGTAGGCTAAAATTTATAACATAAAAAAAGCGGCAACTATCACAGTTGCCGCTTTTTTTTATTTCTTAATCGAGGCATACTCAAAAAATTCCGCGAATGTCTGCGATGTCTGCGGGAAACAATTTGCCGCATGCAAGCTTTTTGAAAAGGACAGCTTCAATTCCCCCTTGCCGCGCGGCACTGTGCGTAAGCGAAGAGCCTGTCCCGCAGACATGCGGGAGGGTGGCCAGTGCGTTGGCTTGTGCTTGGGGGCCGGGGGATGTACTTCGCATGCTGGCTGCTTACCAGTATAAGAGGCATTGATCTACAGTTCAAATATGAAGGAACGCCTGCTTGCAGGGAAACCCTTCGCGGACGGCTTTCTAAATGTTCTTAATGCTTTCCCAAAGGCTGTCGCTATTAACCGATTCCCTTTCCAGTCTTTCGTTGTAGAGTGAGATGAGTTGTTCTACCGATACCCGCTTCAGCTTAATGCCATCTTCTGTCCGCAATACCTGTTCAGAACTGTCCCGGCAAAGAACCCATACCTGCTTTTGGCTATCCTTGAGCGTATACGATGTAGTATTGAACTGGATCTTCTCTTTCTTCAGCAGGTTTAGATAATGCTCCGTTATCAATCGGTTTTCCTGCACCACCGCAGGCACAAGTGTCGTGGTATAGATTACCGAAAGTGTACTGAATTTAAAGAAGCCATGCGCATCTGCCCCTGCGTGATTGGCTGGGCGGTGTATGTCATGCACCCCAAGTACTCTAAACAATAGAAAACAATATCTTTCAAACTCAGCCGGATCATTTGTTCGCAACATACTGCTGAAAAACGCCGGGCTGGTTTCATCCGTCGGCTTGGGTAAATGCACTCCGTTTGTTACCGGCACCTCTATCAGCTTTTCTATATCCTCAATGGTTACAATGGGCGCCGGCGGGGTCTCCGTCTCTATGCTTACGTCTGGTTGTTCCATTACTTCGTAGTCAACAGCTTTAGACCCATGCCCGTTCTTAAAATGAAGGATGCCTGCTTCCAGCGCATCTTCTATTATATCCTGCTTGCCAACTTCTAGTTCTACTTTCTCGGCTACCACTTCCTCTTTCAGGTCCCTTAGTTGTGGCAGCGGCCTCAGGGGGCGTTTTGGCGCTACCTGGGCTGGTTCTATCTGCTCGGTAAGGATATGGCAGCCCACAGTCTTGTTTTGAAGAATTTCCGGACAACTATAGCTTTTCAGATCCTCTATCGTAAAGCTCAGGTAATTTTTGTCCTGTTTGTTAACACGCTTGAAATTGGAAGCCCTTCCTTTCCAGGCTTTTTCAAACTTTCTCGTTTGGGCGTTCTTCCTGATAAAAATAGCATCGACCGGCGATGATGGAACAGAATTTAGAATGGCAGGCTGTACTACGGCTTCGGAAAACATAGCTGTACTTCCGGCAAGCCCGTCCCAGTGCGACTGGGAAGTTGTTACCATTACCAATTTCATATTACAGTAGTTGTGGGTTAGCTCTCTATATGTTAATGCAAGTTAGTTAAAAGCAGATATATAAGATGATATTGGCTAAATTTGCAAAAACACAATCCACAATGAAAAAGCTTTTATTAACAGTAATAAGCTTTGTCGCGTTATTCTCGACAAGCTGCCAGAGAGATTCGATCTCTAATCCACTCGATCCTGTTCCCTTTAGCGGCAACTGGAAGGTCATCCACTACAACGTAAACGAAGAAGTAAAGACAGGGGAATACCAGGACTACATCTTCGATTTCAAGCCAAAGCAAGCGATCTCAGCCACCATCGGCGGGCAGGAATCAAACGGCTATTGGGCAATGAGTGGCAATGGTGAACGCAAATTCAGTATTGCCTTTAACAACGGAGACGGCAATCTCTCCGCGCTCAATGATAAGTGGGATATACTTGTGGTGAACGAGCTGGAAGTGCAGCTCGAAGATCGCGAAGGCGGCAGGCAGATTTACTTCGCAAGACAATAGAACGTATAACAGAGTACCAAAAAGGGAATTGGCCGCTGCTGATTCCCTTTTTCGTGTCCTAATGGCTCGTTAACCAGTTCTAAAGCTGTGGTTAAGTAAGGGCATATATTTTGAAAGGCACCCGTTCATGTTGCATCTTTGTATTGTCAGAACAGGAAATAAAAAGCACAAACCAACTTAAATGCTCAGCCCGTCCAGACCGCTGCAACAAACATCCACAAATAACGCTCGCCTTACACAGTAAACGCAAAACATCATTTCTGAGCATAAAGACCCCCGGCCACGCCAGGGGTTCTTTTTATTAATAGACTCTCCCCCTGGGCAGGGGG
>DASPNB010000437.1:0-3135 GCA_035626755.1 Flavipsychrobacter sp. | reverse complement strand
ACTTTTCCGATAGAAATAAGAGAGGGCGCTTATTATGTAGGCTTATTATCTTAGCGTTTTATGAACGTTCCTCCATATTTACAGGCAGGCGATACTATCGGGATCACCTGCCCCTCAGGTTACATGGCTCTCGAGGGTGTTGCATATGCTGTTACCGTTTTAAAATCATGGGACTTTAATATTGCAATAGGTAACACCGTTGGCAGCGAGCATTTTTACTTCTCAGGCACAGATGAAGAGCGGCTGAACGAATTGCAGGGCATGATAGATGATGACTGCATCCACGCCATCATGATGGGTCGTGGAGGCTACGGCCTGAGCAGGATCATCGACAGTCTTGATTTCACAAAGTTCAAAGACAAGCCCAAATGGATCTGCGGCCTCAGTGACATTACCGTTTTGCATAATCATATACAGGCAATGCTGGGAATCCCAACATTGCATAGCGTGATGGGCCGCGCTTTTAGTCCGCAATCAGAGCATAGCGACTATATCAAATGTTTCAGGGATGCTATCACGGGCAATCCCTTGCAATACAGCTCCCCACCTTCACCGTTCAACAGGTCAGGCACGGCAGAAGGCATACTTACCGGTGGCAACCTGGCCCTTCTTGCACACCTCACAGGTTCCGCTTCTGAAGTTGATACAACAGGTAAAATACTCTTTATTGAAGACGTAGGCGAGTATCTCTACAATGTGGACCGCATGATGCTCAACCTGAAACGTGCCGGAAAGCTGGATAAATTATCAGGGCTGATCCTTGGCTCGTTCACTGATATGAAAGATACCGAACGTCCCTTCGGTCAAACGCTTGAGGAGATCATTTGGGATAAGGTGTCCGAATATGAGTATCCTGTTTGTTTCAATTTTCCCGCAGGCCACCAGGATATCAATTACACCCTCACCTTAGGCATGAATCATCGTCTTATGGTCAATGAAAACGGCGGACACATGGAATTACTCCGCTAAGCTTTTCCAGGCCTTCATGCCACCGCTAAGATTTACCAGGTTTTGGAATCCTGCTCCCTCCAATCTTTGTATGGCTATGGTACTGCGGATACCTTTTTCGCAATAAAGCACTACGTCCCGGTCTTTAGGTATCTCAGAGAGATGTTCCGGCAGTTCGCCCATCGGGATATGCAGACCTCCGATATTGAATAACTCACGCTCCCAGCCTTCACGGATGTCTATCAGCAATACTTCTGCATTGCTCTCCAGTTTTTCCTTTAGCTCTGTAGCACTTATTTGCTTCATGGTCTATTGCTCTGAAACTATAGCATTCCATAGTTCATCTTTCAGCTCAGTGATACCCATATTGGTCATGGCCGAAATAAAGATGTGAGGTAGTTCCTGCGGCAGGGTCTTGGCTATCTCCTCCTTCAGCTCATCGTCCAGCATATCGCTTTTGCTGATGGCGATAAGTATCTTCTTATCCAGCAATTCGGGATTATACTCTTCCAGCTCATTTAAGAGTATCTGGAATTCCTTAGCATGGTCTGCACTATCAGCCGGTATCAGGAAGAGCAAGACTGAATTACGTTCGATATGCCTCAGGAAGCGGTGCCCTAAGCCTTTGCCTTCTGCAGCGCCTTCTATTATGCCGGGCAGATCAGCCATACAGAAAGACTTATTGTCCCTGTAGTGTACAATTCCCAGTTGAGGCACAAGCGTTGTAAACGCATAGTTGGCTATCTTAGGCTTAGCAGCGCTCACTACTGATAGCAGTGTCGACTTGCCTGCGTTTGGGAAGCCTACCAATCCTACATCGGCCAGTATCTTCAGCTCCAGGTGTTTCCAGCCCTCTATGCCCATCTCGCCGGGTTGTGCATATTCAGGTGCCTGGTTGGTGGCAGTTTTAAAGTTAGTGTTGCCTAGTCCGCCCTTGCCTCCGGGTATCCATACTATCTCCTGGCCATCTTCAAGCACCTCAGCTTCCACTTCACCCGTTTCTTCATCGCGTGCGATGGTACCTAACGGAACTTCAAGTATTATGTCTTTACCGTCACGGCCTGTGCAATTGTTCTTAATACCATTGTCGCCGTTCTCGGCCAATACGTTCTTGTGATAGCGCAGGTGGAGTAATGTCCATAGCTGGGCATTACCACGCAATATGATATGCCCTCCCCGGCCTCCATCGCCACCGTCAGGTCCTGCCATGGGATTAAACTTGGTACGTGCAAAATGCGCACTGCCTGCACCGCCTTTACCCGAGCGGGTAAAGATCCTTATATAGTCAACAAAATTCCCTTTCTCCACTATGCTGGCAACAAGTACTTTTCTATTTCTTTTGAAAGATGTCTAAAGGTCTCTTCTATAGTGTTATCGCCCTTTATCCTTTCCAGCTTGCCCTGGACCTCGTAATGGCTGGCTACTGCTTCGGTTTTGGCGTAATACTCCTTTATGCGTTTGGTGATCACGTCTTCCGTATCATCACTGCGGCCCGATGTTTCACCCCTCTTTACCAGGCGGGTGATCAGTTCTGTTTCAGGCACTTCGAGTGATAGAACAAGATGTATTTGTGTGTGCTTAAACTCCAATAGCTTATCCAGGGCCTCGGCCTGGGCTTTAGTACGTGGGAAACCATCAAAGATGAATCCGCGTGCATCCGGCTTCTGGTCTATCTTACTGCTTATCATTCCTATCACCACTTCATCGGGCACCAGGAAGCCCTGGTCCATATACTTCTTTGCTTCAATACCAAGAGGGGTTTGGCGACCTACTTCATCGCGCAGCAAGTCCCCAGTAGAGATATGCATCAGGCGGTAAGCCTTCAGTATATTCTCCGACTGCGTACCTTTTCCACTACCCGGGGGGCCGAACAAAACTAAATTAAACATAATGAGTTCCTATAAATAAATAACGGCACAAAAATAACCATCCATTTGGATTAGCAACCAAAAGTATAGTTAACAGCACTAATATTTTATTAAAACAAGCCTCAGCAGCCTGTTTTCCGTTATATCATCTGCCGGCCGGCGGCATTAAGATTCATATATTACCCTGCATATCATCATAACGCAGGAAAACAACATCATCTTTATCATATGGGGCAAGAATTATCCTCTCTAACAATAATACCTAAATTATCATTTGGCTATAATAATTATGCCCTCATTTTTATCCACAGAAATACCC
>DASPNB010000436.1:0-6436 GCA_035626755.1 Flavipsychrobacter sp. | reverse complement strand
CGTAGTGAACTCCGTAGGCAGCAGGTTGCGGGTGTTCTCAAAAGTGAGGGACACTTCGGCCATACCTGAGCCATTGCGCGTGCGCGAACCATTGAAGATCAAATCTTCGAGGTTATCTGAACGCAGCGCCTTTATTTTATGCTCACCTATCACCCAGCGGATGGCATCCACTATGTTCGACTTACCACAACCATTTGGGCCAACAATACCTGTAATGGGATTATCGAGCACCACATGGGTTTTATCTGCAAAGGACTTAAAGCCCTTTATTTCCAACGATTTTAGACGCAAAACTTTAAAATTTACGGGGAAGACAAAGTTAACCAAATAGTCGGTTTACCAAGGGTTTATATAGCTTCCGGGGGAAAATGTGCGTAAGCTGTGATTAAGTATTAGAGGGAGGCGATACATTTGGATAAACAGAATAAACTTGCCTGTTTTTTGCCCCCGGCGAGCTTCACATTAAAACAGATCCTATCATGATATGGGCATTTTCTATTCTTATCGGGCATTAGCTATACTGGACTATCTTTGCAGCAATAATATATCCGGAAATCATCATTTGTGCAGGACCGGGCTAAAGCAGAAAAATGGCCAAAGTAGGGATCAATTTAGTAACAGGGAGCATTCAGCAGGAAGAAACGATAGTAGGGATAGACCTGGGAACGACCAATAGCCTGATAGCTATTGTGCGCCCGGACAGCCGCCAGCCTATTGCCCTGAGGGAGATAGACGGGCTGGCACTGGTGCCTTCTATTGTGCATTTTGATAAATATGGCGGACCTACGGTAGGGACGGCTGCAAAGGACCTTCTAGTAGCGGAGCCCGAAAGGACGATCTACTCGGTGAAGCGCCTGATGGGAAAGTCTTATAAGGATGTGAGTGCAGATGCAGGGTTTTTCGCCTACAAGGTAATAGATGACAATACGGATTCGCTGGTGAAGGTGCAGGTGGGGGATAAGTTCTACTCGCCTATTGAGCTTTCGTCTTTTATACTGAAGGAGCTGAAGCACCGTGCTGAGCATATACTGAAAACACCGGTGAATAAGGCGGTGATAACTGTGCCTGCATATTTCAACGATGCACAAAGGCAGGCAACACGCGATGCAGGGCGACTGGCAGGGCTGGACGTTCTCCGGATAGTAAATGAACCTACAGCCGCCAGCCTGGCCTACGGCATGGGCGTAAATCCGGATGAGGAAAAGACCATAGCAGTTTATGACCTGGGTGGGGGAACCTTTGATATTTCTATCCTGCGTATCAGCAATGGCATCTTCGAGGTGTTGTCTACTCATGGAGATACTTACCTGGGCGGTGATGATATGGACAGGGCGCTGGCGCAACACTGGCAGGGGGAATTGGGAATTAGTAATTTGGAATTAGGGACGGATAAATCGCTGGCTCAACAACTACGTGTTACAGCGGAGGAAGCCAAGAAACAGCTGAGCAGCAATGATAGTTTTGAAGGAAGCATAAACGGCAAGCCTGTAAAGGTGAGTAAAGCAAAATTCAACCAGCTTATACAACCACTAGTAGACCGCACTATTGATAGTTGTAAAAATGCATTGCGCGATGCGCAGCTGAGCACGACAGATATAGATGCTATAGTAATGGTGGGCGGCTCTACACGTGTGCCGCTGGTGAAGGAGAGTATCGCCCGGTTCTTCGGCAAGGAGGTATTCGATCAGCTGAACCCGGATGAGGTGGTGGCACTTGGTGCTGCTGTGCAGGCAGATATACTCTCAGGGAAGAATACGGATATGCTGCTGCTGGATGTTACCCCTCTATCCCTTGGGATAGAGACCATGGGTGGACTGATGGATGTGCTGATACCGCGTAACTCTAAAATACCAAATAAGGCCGGCCGGCAATACACAACCCAAAAAGACGGGCAAAGCGGTATGCGCATCTCCGTTTTCCAGGGAGAGCGCGACCTGGTACAGGACAATCGCAAACTGGCTGAGTTTAACCTGACTAATATACCGGGCATGCCGGCGGGGTTGCCGAAAGTAGAAGTCACCTTCCTGATAGATGCTGATGGCATACTGAAGGTGAGCGCCACAGAACTACGCAGCGGCGTAGCTCAAAGCATAGAAGTAAAACCCCAGTACGGACTTACGGATGAGGAGGTAGAAAAGATGCTGCTCGATTCATTGACTCATGCCAAGGACGATATAAAAACCCGCGCAATAGTAGAAGCAGCCACCGAGGCACAGCAGATGCTGGCCACCACAGAAAAGTTTATGGAAAAACACCGTGAGCTGCTACAGGATGATGAGCTTAACATCACTCTTGCTCAAATGCAAAAACTTCGCGAGGCCATCAATGCACAGGACAAAGACCTGATACAAAAAGAAACAGAGCACCTTAATGATATTTCCCGCCCCTATGCTGAGCGGGTAATGGACGCCGCGCTAAAGGATGCGATGAAAGGGAAGAAGATAATATAATTCTCAATGACTTAATAGCTCAATGACTCAATTGAAATTTATCGTTTTCTTCTTATTGACATTTGGTTATACCATTATTTCCAACGCCCAAATGAATAGCGATTTCGAAATCAGACCATTGAAGTTCAATTGGATCAAACATGACGAAGGAGAAACAGACTTGTGCGCTCACGGTCTTTTATATCTACGCATCGGAAATGAAATGCTCTCTGAAGAAAAAGATGGTGAATGGACGCTGAGCGCTGTTGCGCTGAATCTGTTGCGCAGCTTAAAACCGGGATATTCCGGCGAGGATCAGATAGAAGATTTTATCGTTCCCTGCTGTGGAAAACCTTATACAGATGGAACTAATGTGCGTTTGCTGGGTTGTAACCAAGGAATATACTGGGAAATGACTCGTGAGGGCAAGAATATCCGTCATAAAACCCCCGCTGGAACAGAGGTTGTCATTAGTCTAGAAGACTATAAAAAAATAGTTTTTGCCTTTGCAGACGAGGTCGAAAACTTCTACAAAAAGAGCAAACCCAAAGATTTATCAAGAACCGGCTATACTGAGGCGTGGAGGTTGATGTGGAAGGAATGGCATGAATTACGACAGCCATAAAAAATAACGGCTCAATTGTCTTCTATAATTGAGCCGCTGAGGGACTAGTCCTTATTCAATTACATCGTCACCACCTGCACAGTATGCCTTGTTTTCTGTTCCAGGAGCTTTATTTTATTCCTGGTTAAATCGAAGAGTACTTCTTCCGTGTAATGCCTGATAGTAAGCAGGCTTACGTTCTCGTTTCGAAGCAGCTTATACTCCCCTTCCAAAGCCTCTACCAGTTTCTTCACTTTATCTTCCCTGTTGTCTACGCAGGCTATGAAGCTGATGGCGGCGTTCTGCATCATATTGATCTTGATGTTCAGCTCGCTGAATACCTGGTATATGTGTGAGAGGTTGTATTCTGTAATGAATGAAAAGTCTTTTGTTGTAGCCTGTATTAACACCTGGTTCTTTTTATTGATGATCAACGGTGGGTAGTGAAACCCTGCGACCTCATTTTTTATGACTGTTCCTTTCAGGTTTTTGTCGAGGAAGCATTTTACATACAATGGTATTTCATTATTCTGCAGGGGTTTAATAGTCTTAGGGTGAATTACCTGCGCGCCGTAATACGCCATTTCTATCACTTCGTGGTAGGTGATGGCTTCTATCTTCACAGTATTGGCAAACTCTTTCGGGTCGGCATTCTGCAGGCCTTCCACGTCTTTCCATATGGTCACGCCCTTTGCGCCCAGCATGGCGGCCATCATCGCGGCGGTATAATCAGACCCTTCACGGCCTAATGTTACCGAAGCATTGTCGGCTGTAGAACCGATAAAGCCCTGTGTTATTACCGACTTACCTTGCTTTAGCACTGCGCCCGCTACCTGTTCGGCCTGGTTTTGGGAATAAGACCAATCTACCACAGCATCGCGAAAAGTATCGTCGGTGCGGATGATGTCGCGGGCGTCTACCCATTCGTTTTCTATACCTTTTTGATCCAGATAGGCTGAGAATATTTTAGTTGAAAATAATTCACCTATACATACTACCTGGTCGTATGAGTAATCGTAGCGGTTACCATCGGCATCATCTATCGCCCATTGCAGTTCGGTGAAGTATACATTCAGTTCGGCAGCTACCTTTTTGTAGTTCTCATCGGTCAGTAGTGCCCGGGCATAGTCCAGGTGTTTCTGCTCCAGTTCCTTAGCCAGCTCCTGCGCCTGTTTCTTATCTCCCTTGCAGGCAGCATTCACGATAGCTTCCAGCGCATTGGTAGTTTTACCCAATGCAGAAACAACCAATACCAATGGCCTCGGTCCGCCTTCTATTACGGGCAGCAAGCCTTCCATCCTGTCGGGCGTGGCAATAGATGCCCCACCAAATTTGTAAACTTCCATTACAAGTAAAAAGTCTAAAGTAGAAAGTAAAAAGTAGGCAAAAGTAGTAAATAGTACAGAGTAGACAGCATTTAACCGCAAAGGCCGCTAAGATACGCAGAGAGGCCTGGCTATTCTTTTAAATGGACTTTGTATAGAGGGCAATTCCTCATACCCGGGCACTATGAAAGAAGAACTCCTGCTCTTCGCTTCCCGTTGGGACAGGGCAATGGAAAGAAATGATCCCGCTGAGATAGCTTCTTTTATGCATCAGGATTGGATATGTATAGGTTCCACTGGTCCAACCAACAGGGAGGACTTCATTGCTATGATCAGTTCCGGTGATCTGCCCGAAATGACGACAGTAGAACCCCGGGTTAAGTTCTATGATAACACGGGCATACTCACCTCAAGGGGCATCAGCGCAGGCACCTGGAAGGGCGAACCGTTCAGACTGGATGAATGGCAAACCAGCGTATTTCTAAAAGAAGATGATAAATGGAGTTGTGTGATCACAATGCTAACTTCCGCTTCCGAAAGTGCTGCGACCTGAAATCCGCTCCCGTAGTGGTTCTTAGAAGAAACGAGGAAAATTCAAGCTTGCACTACGCTGCACCAACCTTGCACAAGTCTGCACAAACAATGCACAAGCATGCACAGATGCTGCACAAGTCTGCATCTACTTTGCACAAGCGTGCACAGTTACATTAAATGAATTTATTGTCCTTCGCTGTCTTTATCGCATCGGCTTTTGAGTGCACATTCAGCTTATGGTATATATTCTTTATGTGCGACTTCACCGTCTCCAGGTCTATGAATAGCTCCTGGGCTATACGCTTACGGCTCTTGCCGGTAGAGATGTGCTCCAGTATCTCCGTCTCCCGCCGCGTCAGCGGCGTTTCCTCGTTCCGCTTGAAGGAGGAGATCACCATACGGGCTATGTGGGCGCTCATCGGGCCACCTCCCTCCATTACCTCGTGTATAGCGTTCATGATCTTCTCATGGGGCGTATTCTTGGTCAGGTAGCCCGAGGCGCCTCCGCCCAGCGCGCGGAAGATGAGCTCTTCCTGCTCATATACGGTAAGGATGAGGATATATGTTTCGGGGAGTAATTTCTTCAGCTTGGGCAGGGCCTCTATACCGGAAATGCCGGGTAGTTCCACGTCCAGCAGCAGCACATCGGGGTCGTCGTGGGCTATCTTCCTGGCCGCGTCCTCGTAGGAGGGGTAGGTGCCTGTCACCTTATAGCCCTCGGTATTGCCTATCAGGTAGGCGTAACCCTCGCGGATGGTTTCATCATCTTCAATGATAGCTACTCGTATATCTAAATCCCTTGCCATATGCTGCAGATTATCCTTAAAGTTCCGATAGTTTGGGGGATATTGTATCACCCAAAAGAAGTTAAATTACTGGTATTTAGCCCTTTTCTTCTCTGCCCTGGTCTCTTTTGCCGGCAGCCTGAAGGCCAGGTTGATGATGGTACCCTTACCCGGGCGGGAGTCAATATAGAAGCGGCCTTTTATCCTTTTGGCCCTTACGTACATGTTGTCTATGCCATGGCCCCGCTTAACATTCTGGATGTCAAAGCCTTCTCCATTGTCCCGCAGGGTAAGCTGGAGCACATTCCGCATCTTTATCCGTATGTCCAGGGTCACTTTAGTGGCTTTGGAGTATTTGAGGGTATTGTTAAGAGCCTCTTTGAAGATCATTATGAGGTTGCGGCTCACATCCATAGGCATCTTGTAGTCCTGCCAGCGCATATCTGTACCAAGGAATATGAAGTCGATATCGGTATCCTGGAAGAGCTCGCCACCAAAGTCGCGGATGCGGTGAAGGATCTCGTATAGCCCGTCATTAGAGGGTTTCAGCGACCAGAGGATATCTTTGGTGCCGCTGTAAAGCTCCGCCGTATTTTCCTCTATTTGCCCGATGATCCGCTGTGTTTCGGGTGTCATCTGGATCTTGTTCTTTAGTACGTTGGCCAATACGTTTATTCGGGTTAGCTTATTGCCCACTTCGTCGTGGAAGTCTTCGGCTGTACGCTGACGCACACGGTTCTGCTCTTCGCGGCGGGTGCG
>DASPNB010000435.1:0-4998 GCA_035626755.1 Flavipsychrobacter sp. | reverse complement strand
GCAGCACCTCGTCGGTGAAGATAGATTGTCCGTACATTTTGCGAACCATTCCCGAAGGAACCATCCCTTTGCGGAAACCCGGAACGTTTGCGTTTTTTGCGTATTGTTTCAGTGTCTTTTCAAACGACGGCCAATAGTCGTCCTTTGCCAGTTTCACCGTTAATTTATCGTGTAGATTACCAATGTTCTCACGTGTTACCGTAGCCATTTTTTCTCGTTTAATTTTTAATAAAAAAGCCGATACTAGTATCGGCTGCAGTGCGGGTGGAGGGACTCGAACCCCCAAGCCTCGCGGCACTAGATCCTAAGTCTAGCGTGTCTACCAATTTCACCACACCCGCTTAAAGGACGGCAAAGGTAGGCAAAAAACTCTATTCGCCAACTTAATCTCAGCGCTGCGGGCATGCTATTTACGTAGCATTTAACTATAAACATGAGCACTCTCGTGAATTGTCATTAATTTTATATCAGAAAAAGAGAAAAAGTTATGATCGGGAAAGAAAAAAAGGCCTCAATACTGGTAGTTGAAGACGAAGAAAGCCTTCGCGAAGCATTAAAGCTAAACTTGGAACTGGAAAACTACGAGATCACAACTGCGGAAAACGGGCCGACCGCTCTCAAATTGGTAAAAAACGAATATTTCGACCTGATCGTTCTCGATATAATGCTGCCCGATATGGACGGCATTACTGTATGCGAAACTATACGCATGCAGCACAATGATGTGCCTATCCTTTTCCTTTCAGCCAGAAATACCAGTGCCGACAGAGTGGAAGGATTAAAGAAAGGAGGGGATGATTATCTCACAAAACCATTCAACCTGGAAGAGCTGCTGCTGAGGGTAGATAAGCTGATAGTCAAGAATAAAAAAATACGCGAACCGCAGACTGTGGCTGATACCTACGAGTTTGATGGATGCAGGATAGACTTCGCCGCCCATGAATGCATTGATAAGAATGGAGACAAGCAGGAACTAAGCAAGAAGGAAGCAGCTCTGCTAAAGCTACTGGTAGAAAACGAAGGAAATGTGGTATCCAGAGAACATATACTACAGGTAGTATGGGGTTATAATGTGTACCCAACTACACGCACCATCGACAACTTCATACTCAACTTCAGGAAATATTTTGAGGAAGACAGTCGCAACCCAAAACATTTTCATTCGGTGCGGGGTATTGGATATAAGTTTACCGCCTGACATTACCTCACTTCGGCAAAGCGCCTATCGCTTACAAAAGTTTCATCATTCAGCGTGTTCAGAAAGCTGATCAGGTCCGCTTTATCCTGTGCCGTGAGCGTTATCCCAGATGTACCTATCGCAGAATCAATAACGCCGGAATTGTGAGTGGTGGATGTGTAATAGTTAAGCACTTGCTCCAGTGTACTAAACCTTCCGTCGTGCATATACGGTGGAGTGTATTTCAGGTTCCGCAGCGAGGCTACCTTGAATTTGTAGATATCCGCTGCATCTTTAGTAATGTGTGCTCGGCCACTATCGTTTACAGATGTCGTTGGTAAACCATTATTCCGAACAGTGAAGTCAGAAAACAAGGGTTCTTTATGACAGCTCGCACAGTTGTTCCTGAATACCTGCAAGCCGCTTAATTCTGCACTTGTCATTTCTCCGCCCGCTTCACCGCGCACATATTTGTCGTACTTAGAATTAGAAGAAATCATCATTCCCATAAACTGGGCCAGGGCCTTGAAGACGCGCTGAGAGTTTACAACCTCATCCCCGAAAGCAGATTTGAACATTGCCCTGTAGCTCGCATCCCCGGCTAACTTATTTACAACGTTCTCTATTTTTTCATCCATTTCCACAGGGTTTTGGATGGGATTGATCGGCTGCATTTCAATGTGGTTCACTCCTCCATCCCAGAAGAAGGAAGTATGCCAATTCATATTGAAAATAGGAGGGGAGTTTCTTGTGCCCAGCTTGTTGTCTATGCCATGGCTCACGGCGTGCTCAAGGTGAGCAAAAGCAGCAAAAGGCTGATGACATGAACCGCAGGAAATACTGTTGTCTCTTGAAAGACGTGTTTCAAAAAAGAGTTTCCTGCCCAGTTCAAAACCAGCTTTGCTCAATGTATTGCTTTGAAACTTATACACAGGCTCCGGCCAACCGGCAGGAACAGAAAATTCAATAAGCTCTCCCTCCTCGGTGCTCCCTGTAAGACTTGGATCCTTTTTGCATCCAACAACAATAACGAAAGCAATTGACGCCAAAACGGCAGCTATATTTAATGCACTCAACTTCTTCATTCTAATTCTCAACATGATCAACAGTAAACATATCTGAATAATTACTCGCAATTGCAGCTGCGTTCTTACCCACATCCGTAATTGTAAAATCGGTTGTGAAATCAATAACTGTCGGTGTGCGGAACCACTCTAAAACGTCTGATTTGATATGAATAGACGGAGTTTTATTTTCAGTAACATTGGCTAGCTGTGGAAGCTGGAGAGAGACCGTACGCAACACACTATACTGTCCGCCAAAACCTCCCATGTGAAACACAATTCCGCTGTCGGTGGCAGCAGATTGTGGTGATTTGCCCTCGAGCTTTGCCATTATATAACCTGTGTTCCAATCCCAGTACATGCCATTCATAGGATCAAGGGCACCTGTTTGTGCCCCTATAGTATTTCGTGCGGAATCTACTCCAATAATAAAACTGATGCGTTGATAGTCTCCCGCTGGAACATCATGAAGCGTAAATGACTTGCTTGATGCCAACGCCTCATTTATCAAGTGATAACTTTCAAGTTCGGTGTATGAGGTACCATCAGCCCGCCAAATCTTGATATTGCTGATGTAATACCTGTAAATGGACACAGAAAAAATATTGCCCGCAGCATTGGTATACAACACTGCCGTGTCAAGTTGCAGCGGAACAGACCCAACCACATTCTCAAAAACAATTCTGAGATGGCCATCAGTGGCCGTCGAGCCGCCATCATCAATCAGAACGGGCGGTACCGGATCTGGCTTTTTTCTGCATCCCGTAAAACAAAATACTGAAGCTAAAAAAAGGGAAAATATACTTCTCACTACATCAATGCTTTATGCAAACCTAACACAATATATCCAAAGCATACTCTACCATTTCAACTCATCATCTATGTCATCATCACGGCGATGAAACATCTTGCGGACCTCTATTTTCTGTACCTGGCGCTTATATATGAGCCCTGCTATCTGTGCAGCAGCATCGGGCTCAAATAACACCACTTTTACCTTTTGTTCAGGGATGTCCAAACGATACATTAGCTGAAAAAAAGATTCCGGGTTTCGATCTGCCAACTCCATCACTTTCCGCTCGAGCTGTCGCAATATTTCTTCTTCCGATACAAGCTCAGGCAACTGCAAACCCCAATCGGTCCGCAAACTCTGCACCAGGTCTTTTTGTTCTGGAACCTGCATAAACGAAAAATTGCTACAACCTCTGTCATAGCAATTTACTTTAATTTATTGATATAAAAACTTAAAAAGCCTGGATCTCATCAAGGACAAACTGTTTCACATTAGCAATTGGTATACGCTCCTGCTCCATGCTGTCGCGGTAGCGTATGGTCACGGTTCGATCCTCTTTTGTTTGTTCATCTATTGTCACACAGAAAGGTGTACCAATAGCGTCCTGGCGACGATAACGTTTGCCAATAGCATCTTTTTCTTCGTAGAAACATTTGAAATGTGGCTTGCATTGGTCTATCAGCTCACGCGCTAATTCAGGGTGTCCATTTTTCTTCGTTAATGGGAATACGGCAAGCTTTATAGGAGCCAGCATTGCAGGGAAACGCAATACAACGCGGTCATCTTTTTTCTCCTCTGTGCTCAGGTCCTCTACTTCATACGCCTCGCTCAGTATCATCATTACCGTACGGTCAAGACCGATAGAGGTTTCCACTACATAGGGGATATAGTGCTGGTTGAGCTCGGTGTCAAAATAGGTCAGCTTTTTACCGCTATACTGCTGGTGATTCTTCAGATCAAAGTCCGTCCGGCTGTGCACCCCTTCCACTTCTTTGAACCCCATAGGGAAATCATACTCTATATCACAGGCAGCGTCAGCATAGTGGGCCAGCTTTACGTGGTCGTGAAAACGATAGCGCTCAGCGGGGATGCCCAGGCTCAGGTGCCACTTCATCCGGGCTTCTTTCCAGTACTCATACCATTCCTTCTGTGTGCCGGGGCGAACAAAGAATTGCATCTCCATTTGTTCAAATTCACGCATACGGAATATAAAGCCACGTGCCACTATCTCATTACGAAACGCCTTGCCTGTCTGGGCAATACCAAAAGGAATCTTCATTCGGCCGGTTTTCTGCACGTTCAGGAAGTTCACAAAAATGCCCTGTGCCGTTTCAGGTCGAAGATATATTTCACTGGCCTCTTCTGCTACCGAACCCAGCTGCGTGGAGAACATAAGATTGAACTGGCGAACATCGGTCCAGTTAACCGTGCTGCTAACGGTGCACTTTATCTTGTTTTCTTCTATCAAGGTCTTCAGGCCGGAATAGTCATCTGCCGCAAGGAGCTGATCCATCGTAGCAAGCAGGGCGGTGCTATCTGCTTCCGGAAGTGTCTCAGCATGAGCCTCTATGAGGTGATCAACACGGTAGCGCTTTTTGCTGTCCTTGTTGTCAATCATAGGGTCACTGAAGTTATCAACGTGTCCGCTGGCTTTCCAGGTAGTAGGGTGCATAAAGATCGCTGCATCTATGCCAACGATATTTTCATGCATTTGGGTCATACTCTTCCACCAGTAGTCGCGGATATTTTTCTTCAGTTCCGAGCCGTATTGTCCGTAGTCATATACTGCACCGAGGCCATCATAAATTTCGCTGGAAGGAAATATAAATCCATACTCCTTACAGTGACTGATAATACTTTGCAGTTTATTTTCATTTGCCATAACGGCGCAAAGGTAACAAATGGAGGAAGTATTATTCAAACCGGTATCCTGCCGTCATTTTAATCGATAGTTTATAAAATAG
>DASPNB010000434.1:0-3499 GCA_035626755.1 Flavipsychrobacter sp. | reverse complement strand
CTGAATATTAAACCGGAGAAAACAATTCCCTTCCACCTGCACGATAAAGTCGCAATGATCTATAGCGATGGCAAAAACGAAAACGGCCGCGCGGCTACCAGCACCGATAAAGGCTGGTATACCGCCCAGGTGAGGAACTTCGGAACTTACACGCTGGTGGCAGATACCACTGGCCCTGTTATAAAGGCCGCAGCTAAGAGTGGCAGCAATCTCGCGAAAGCTTCAAGAGTGAACTTTACCATTAAAGATGCCATCAGTTCAGTGAAGAAATACAGGGCTGAAATAGATGGCAAATGGGTTATCCTGGAGCAGCATGGCAATAATTTTTTCTACGAATTCGATGATCGATGCCCCAAAGGAAAACACACTATGAAGATTACAGCTGCTGACGAGAACAATAATACCAGTACCTTACGCTTCACATTCAGCAGGTAACATGAAACTGAAAAAAGGAAAGAAAGCCCCCGACTTTACGGTCAGCGATCAGGACGGGAATATGGTCTCTCTCAGCGATTATAAAGGCAAAAAGGTGGCCATGTTCTTCTATCCGCAGGACAACACCCCCACATGCACGAAAGAAGCGTGCAATTTGCGCGATAATATTTCGCTATTAAAGAAAAAGGGCATTTCTGTGTTGGGCGTTAGCGTAGATTCTGCGAAGAAGCATAAGAACTTCGAAAAGAAATACTCCCTGCCTTTCCCCTTATTGGCCGATACTGATAAAAAACTGGTAAACGCCTACGGCGTTTGGGACTGGAAAACCACTTTCGGAATTACTTATATTGGAACTTTGAGAACGACTTTCCTGATTGATGAAGAAGGTAAAATAGCTCACATTATAGGCAAGGTAGAATCAAAGAACCACGCTCAGCAAATTGTAGATACCTGGGAACTTTAGAAGGTAAGCCTGAGGCTACCAAAGACACCAAAGTAGCTCTGGCGAGCCTCGGTAGGCAAGGGCTTGGGCGTTACACGCCAGATAAAGTCCACACGAAAGACTTTTAGAATATTTTCTATACCTGTGCCAAGTTCTATATAGGGGTTGTTTTCCAGCGTCTTGAATGTATATCCTTTGTTCAGGTTGAGTTTTTTATTCTCATCGCTAAGCGATCCTATAATTCCCTTTGCTGTCCAGAACTGCCGGAATTTGGTCTTCTTCAAAAGGGGTATGTAAGTAAATAAGCCGCCCCCCAGCGAGTGTTCAATATTAAACCCTACATACTCATCGCTTATGAACTCGTAACGGTTCATCATATTGAATACAAACTGGTTGTAATAATAGTATTCATTACCTGGATGTACCTCAAGCAAAGGATAAGGCAGTGTACCAAAGTATTTGCCACCAAAAACACTGATATATATTTTACCGAAAGGCGGCGTCTTCACAGTACCTGAAATACTTGCCTTTATCCTGTCGTATGAATAGCTGCTGTTTAGGAAGTCCTTTATACCACGGCTATAGGAGACATCGGCGATGGGATACTTACTACCCAGGCTCACGCGGTAGTAACGCCCTTCTACAAACTTTTCCTTGTACGCATAACGCAGCTTCACACCCACCTCAGCACTTACAGCACTTAGGCTTGGTGCACCTGAAGCATCAGTAAATACACCCACCGCAGGCAACGGAGCATAGGGCTGAAAATCCTTGTAGTACAGGAAAAGCCTGTGACTGAATCCGCTATAATACTCCCTGTAAAACTCAAACTCCGCTCTCTTCGTAAATGCCAGCTTTACAGGAATGTTAGGCTTCCGTATAGCGAAACTGAAAAGGTTGTTGGCACCCAGTACCTGGTTTTGATCATAGTAATTGTCGGTAAAGTCCAGGTCGCTGGTATAGGATGCATACAAATAAGTTCTCGGCAACCTGTCGAAAAGCCAAAGGCCGGTTAGCCCGTATTTGTACTTCTTATCCTGCGTACCGTAGGCTCCGTATGCAGTGAGGTAAGCGTTCTTAAATAACTTCTGGGTATTGGCCAGGCCAAACGAAAAACGGTGTCCTTCTATGCCATTATAGCTATAGGTTTTCCAATAAGGGCCCAGTTCTATATAGCCCAGGCGAACCATACCTCCGGTAAAAAAGCGAACCAACCCCTTAAACCGCTTGAACGATTCCAGGCTCGTTAGCGTATCTATCATGTTGTAGATACCTTTTTCGTTTTTGTTCAGCTCTTCATGCCTCGCTGTCGACCAGTATGCATCGCTCATGTAGCGTGCAGAATCTGCAACTATTACATCCAGCTTATATCGCTTGTCATCCAGCACTTCTTCATTATGGCTGTCATTCACCACCACGTTTTTGTAAGAAGTGGTCTTGCGGGCTATAGTCGCCGGAAGCTTTATATCCACCGGAGTCTGGAATTCTGCCAGGAACTTCTCCTTTGATAGGAACCATACAGAATCTGAAACAGGTAAAAATTCCTGCGATACACTCACACGCTTCACCCAGTTGAGGTTAACATTCCTGGGTATGCTCATCTCTATCTTGTGCAGGGCATAAATGCTGTCTACTACCCAAAGCTCACCAGTAAAGCATAGCTCCTCCGGTCTGCGCGGGCGGTAACTCATATGTATCACATTTTGCCCAGCTACTTTAATGGTATCCAATATCCTGTAGTGGTAATAAAGCAAGCCCGCATTATTCAGCGGCCCTATAAATCTCTTTTGTAATACAGGCAGGTAGTCATCATAGGGATTGAACTTCTGGTAAACCGTTCCCAGGTACTTCGTTATACTCTGGTTCTCTACCCCTCGCACCATACTTGCCTTTATAAACTCCCTTTGCTTTTTTGGCGACTTGCGATAATAAAAATCTGAAAGACTTTCAGTAAGGAAGAATGGCAAAAAGGGACGGTCTTCTGAAAAGCTGTCTACTATATCGTATACAAAACTAAACTTTTTCAATCCCGGCACAGGCAAAGCCTCAAAGGTCTTCTTTGTAAAGTCCAGTACATCCACCTCCAGTTTGTTATATGCCTCGCAGCGGTAGTTTTCTATACGCTCAGGATCATTAACTGGCTTCCTTCGAACAATATTGCGGAAGAGTATAACAGCCGGATCTTCACCTGCCTGTATTACGACTTCGTTCAGCGTATTGTTCACCGGCTCCAGGCTGATCATCAGGGTAGGCTTGGTTACATCTTTGCTCAGCTTTTGGGTAAATGTTTTATACCCCAGCGCAGTCACCCTTAGCGAGTCTTGTGTCATCTTGTCAAAGGCTAGCAGGAAGTTGCCTTCTTCATCAGCCGTAGTTCCAATAGTAGAGTTGGCTAGGAAGACCAGCGCATACGCCACCGGCTCACCATTATTTTTATCCTTTACAGTGCCTCGCACCTGGTATTTAGCTTTCAGGTTCACCGGTGGGGTCAGTATGGGGTCCAGGCTTGTTTTACTGCTATCTGCTTTGGAGTGGCTGGTGGTGTCGGTAGTCGATCTTGTAGTGTCGGCCACCTGTGCGGATGCAGGAACATTCACCAAAAGGCATAGCAAATTAAACAAT
>DASPNB010000433.1:0-3283 GCA_035626755.1 Flavipsychrobacter sp. | reverse complement strand
TAAAACAGGCAAGATAACAGTCGGCAACACCGACAGCACCACAGAGAATGTCATTATTGCCTACCTCATCTTCGACCAGCCCATCGACAGAATAGTCAACGCCAAAGTTTATGATGCCCAGGGCAAAGAATATGGTCGGAGCAGCGCTTTGGTAAAGGGACAAAAGAACGAAGCAAAATATGTAGACTTCGTTTTCGACAAACGCACACTGATAGGGAGCAAGGGGAAGATAATATTTGAGTAGGATGTAAGAACGAGCCGTGTTTCCCGGGCCGTCATGCAAGCGTGCATCCCTTCGCTGTGCGCATCGGTCAGGTTCTGGCAACATGAAATACGAGCTCTCTGCCTATTTAGCCATCTGCGTCTTAAACTCACTCGTAGTATGAAACTCAATATCAGGATTATTCTGCCTTTCGGTATTCAGGAACCATTCACTTTGGGCGAGGTAAACGAGATTGCCATCTTTATCTTCCATCACATTGCTTTGCTTAAAGCGAACGAAAGCATCTACGGCAGCTTTAGGTCCCGTTATCCAGCAGGCTTTGTAGAATGATAGTGGCACAAAGGCACATGAGGCCCCATATTCCTGGAGGAGGCGGTATTGTATCACTTCGAACTGGAGCTCACCTACGCAACCAATGATCTTGCGGTTGCCGCCGTGCTGGGTAAAGAGCTGTGCCACACCTTCATCTGTTAGCTGGCGGATACCTTTTTCCAGTTGCTTCGTCTTCATCGGGTCCTTGTTCACCAACTCCTTAAATATTTCAGGAGAGAAGGTAGGTATGCCAGTGAACTGGAGCATCTCTCCCTCAGTAAGTGTATCACCTATCTTAAAGTTGCCGGTATCGAAGAGGCCTACCACATCGCCGGGATAGGCATCTTCTATTATTTCCTTTTCGCGCGCAAGGAAGGAGTAAGGATTGGAGAAGCGCACGTCTTTTTCCAGTCGTGTATGCTTGAAGTAAGTATTGCGGGCAAACCTGCCGGAGCATACGCGTAGGAACGCGATACGATCGCGGTGACGGGGATCAAGGTTGGCGTGTATTTTAAATATGAATCCTGTAAACTTGTTCTCGTTAGGCTCTACGTAGCGTTTGTCTGTAGCGCGGCCCAGCGGCACAGGAGCGATCTGCACGAAAGTATCAAGCAGCTCCTTTACGCCAAAGTTATTTACCGCAGAGCCGAAGAATACCGGGCAAACCTGTCCTTTCAGGTAAGCTTCCTTGTCAAGGTCGCCATAAACGCCCTCCAGCAGTTCCACATCTTCTCGAAGTTGAGCGGCATCACGCTCTCCTACTTTTTCATCAAGGAGCTTATCGTTAATGTCGGGGATAGGCACGGTATTCTCTTCCGTCGCTTTCTGGTTGGGCGTAAAAAGGTTCAGGCTTTTATCAAAAAGATTATACACCCCTTTAAATTCCTTACCCATATTAATAGGCCATGAAAGCGGGTGCAGGGATATCTTCAGTTCTTTTTCTATTTCATCTACCAGGTCGTGAGGGTATTTACCATCGCGGTCCAGCTTGTTCACAAAAACGATCATGGGTGTATCACGCATGCGGCATACTTCTACCAGGCGGCGGGTCTGCTCTTCCACCCCGTTCACTGCATCTATCACAAGTATCACGCTATCCACGGCTGTAAGGGTACGGTAAGTATCTTCGGCAAAGTCCTTGTGACCGGGAGTATCGAGCAGGTTCACAAGGGTATCCTTGTACTCAAAGCTCATCACCGAAGTGGCTACCGAGATACCACGCTGGCGCTCTATTTCCATAAAGTCGGAAGTAGCGTGCTTTTTTATCTTATTGCTTTTAACGGCACCTGCTACCTGTATAGCGCCACCAAACAGGAGGAGCTTCTCGGTAAGGGTGGTCTTACCCGCATCCGGGTGTGATATAATGGCGAAAGTCTTGCGACGGTTGATCTCTTTTTCGTACATGAGTTAAGTAGAGAGTAGATAGTAGAAAGTCTTAAGACCTTCCACCACACTGTTTTGAGGGGGCAAAGGTCGGGAAAATGGGGCATTATTGAAGCTTTGAGCCTGCAAAAGCTCTCTTTTCAGCCAGTAATTTTCAAAATGTGAATAGATAAAGGCCTGGGAACATGGTGGAAATGAATAGGGGCGATTACATTTGCCTTACAAACCATGAATATGTCAAGATTACAGGACGACCTGCTGCAGGACTTCCGGGAGCAGAAGGAACTGGTGGATAACCAGCTGGAACTACTCGGTCCGCTGGAGGCAAGACTTCATAAGAGGGCTGCCACCCGGCTGCTGGGCAAGGGCTGGCTGATACTGATGGAAGCGATTTGCTACACGATGGCAGGCACAATGATAGCCCTGGCGGTGCTGAAGAGCAAGATCTATCCTTTTTCTGTTTGGGAAGATATGCGCACCTGGGTATCGGTGGCAATAGAAGGTGCGATACGGGACGAGGTGGACAGCGTATCCGCAAAAGTGAACATGGACAATTTTGAGATTGTGCTAACCGCACTCTTCGGGCTCACCGCGCTTTTGTTCCTGGTCATCGGCAGGAACCTGAGCAGTGTACGCAGAAAGAACGACATCATCCACAATGTAAGCAAGGACCTTAAGACACTGGTGGGACAACTTCTTACCCGCAAGGCAGCGATACAGTCAATAGAATCACGACACTTTATGGAGGACAGCTTTAAGGATGATAAGCCTATGAAGCAAAACGTGAATGAAATACCTAACCCGGGATACGGGGAGTAAATGCGCAATGGCTGAATGGCTCAATTACTCAATGAACACAGTTTGATCAGATATACCCAACAATGAGTTTATACGACAGGATAGAGCAGACGGCTGCTGATATAAAAAGCAGGATCAACAGCGCACCTGCAGTAGGTATAATACTAGGCAGTGGCCTGGGCGGACTTGTGGAACTGGTAGATGTAGAAACGGAAATACCCTATGAAGAAATAATCAACTTCCCTGTAAGCACAGTAAAAGGCCATGCCGGCAATCTGATATTCGGAAAGATGGGCGGT
This sequence comes from Flavipsychrobacter sp., assembly GCA_035626755.1. Taxonomy (GTDB): domain Bacteria; phylum Bacteroidota; class Bacteroidia; order Chitinophagales; family Chitinophagaceae; genus MKUN01. The sequence continues at coordinate 268 of DASPNB010000433.1, read as the reverse complement.
AAGAATGTGATGATACTGAGCGGACGCTTCCACTATTACGAAGGCTATAACATGGAGCAGGTGACCTTCCCTGTACGCGTAATGAAGGCCCTTGGTGTGCGTACCCTGATGGTATCGAATGCGGCAGGCTGCATGAACGTACACTGGAAAGTGGGTGATATCATGATCATCACCGATCATATCAATCAATTCCCTGAACATCCCCTTCGCGGACCAAATGACGAACGCCTCGGCCCGCGTTTCCCTGACATGACCGAGGTATACGACA
>DASPNB010000432.1:0-8827 GCA_035626755.1 Flavipsychrobacter sp. | reverse complement strand
CGGCTGGCAGCAATTTGAGACAGGTAGTCTCAGGGTCACCCTGGCACGCCGCATCAAGCTCAATAAGAAAATGGAAAGCAGGGTGCTCAAGGCTATAGAAGATGTCGCCAATGAGGTAGAAGAAGTCATCCGTTAGGCCCTGCCTCCACTGAGTCGTGCTGCTTTTTCTATGGTAGTTTCCACCTGGTCTATAGTAAAAGGCTTAGTGATAAAACAATCGGCTCCTGCCCGTTTTGCCTCATCTCTTATTTCGGGGTTCGATGTACACATAATGATGGGTATGTTCGCATAGGGGCTTTTCTTCAGCTGCCGTGCTACTTCTACGCCAGTCATCTCAGGCATCCAGTGGTCAAGGAGTATCACATCAGGTTGTGTTTCTGATATCGTGTTCATCACGTTTTTGGTATTCTGCAGGGTATATACTTTATGCCCGTGTTTTCCAAGTATGGCACTGCATAAAAACAGTATATCCGGTTCGTCATCAATCCATAAAATTTTCATCTTCAATCCTTTATCCGTTCCTGTATATAAGGATAAAAATGTATGCCAAGGCGTGGAGATTCCCTGTTAAATTCTCTTAGCACTAACGTCTTACCTGGAAAGGTTTCTGAACAAGTACATCAGGTGCAGGGAGCACGTAGTAGCGTACTGGTCGCCCGCGCCCACTGAAGGATGCACCCGGTAGGCATCTCTTATAGGTACTATGGAGCTTTGGTAGCGAATGTTGAGATACAGCTTCTTATTGATGTGCAAAGCACCGCCTATTATGTAGTCGAAATTGTTCTTGTTGAAGTAGAAAAGCTCCTGGTTCACATTGAGGGCATCAGGCGAGGTGTACAGGTTTTCCCTGGAGTTCAGGTACCGGGAATAGGACGCTCCAAAACTGATATGACACCATGGGTATTTGTTCTGAAAGATGTGGAACAACACAGGCAGCTCCGCATAGCTCAGTCGCAACTGGTACTTTTCTATGTAAGTACCCCAGTAAACCGATTCCGCATTTCGCACTCCTGTGCAGCCTCTTTTTGTGTATAGTATTTCCGAGTTTACCCAGAAATTTGGCGTTAACCTGATGTAAACAGTAATCCCTGCTGTATAACCAATATTATGAAAGCCCTGGTAGAAATCGTGGCGGATACTTCCTGTATTGCCTCCCACAATGAGGCCCGCTACAAATGGATTGTCGAAAGTACCCAATTGCAGAGTATCCGGAAGATATGCCGCATCATCCTCATCATCCTGTGCAAGCGCAGGAAAACTCAGGCATAACAATGCCACAAGACACCAACGTAGAGGACTCATAAAAGGGATTAACGTGTAAAAGATACAAAATATTATTTGCTATATGTGCAGCTGATTTCTTATTAACATAATATCCCCTTAGGCGTTTTGCCATTGACAATGGCTCACCCAACAGCTACATTTGCGCTTATGAAAAAGTTTCTGATAGTACTCGGTCTTTTAGCGGTGAATACCGGCTATGCTCAAATAGTAGATTCTACTTATTATGGACAGATAAAAGCAGGTATGCTGAAGTCGGAGTACGACCAGCGCATTAGTGAAACAAGAGTGCGCATTATGAATGACGAATACGTGCTCATACCATCTTTCCATAGGAATGAAGAATTGACGGAACTGGATATTGAAAGCGCGCCGGAGGCACTTGGCGACTTTAGCATTATCGAAAAGAAAATGCTTTCCCTTTACGAGGTGATATCTACCAAATACGGCCGCGCTAATACGCTGGCGCTCATCAACGAGCCGGGCGGTATTGCTGATGGCAGCACCCAGGCTATCAGTTCATGGGATATTGGGCTGAAGCATATTAGCATTGGGGCTCGCAGGGAAGGTGGTAAATACGTAGCTGTCTGTAACATTTACATTAAGGGATACGACGAAAAACTCACCGACCGTGACAATGCAAGGGAGCAAAAAGCACGGGTACAGGCAGGCACTAAATTCTAGGCTCGCAATAAAAAATTGACATTATGGATATGAGCAATGCTGTGCTGGAAAAGATATCCGTGCACTCAATAGGAAATAAAGGTAAAGGGCAGAAATTGAAGGCTTCCAGGAAGCCTTTATCTTTAAGTGCCGAGGAGAAAAATACCTTTCTGAGGCCTTTTTGGGACGATTTAATATTGAGCAGGACAAGTACTCCTTTTATCATCCTTCCTCTCTTCAATACAACGAGGTCTTCAATTACTGTCTTGAAATGATGAGCGACGAGCTTCCTTTTCATAAAGGAACGGTGCAGGTTGCCAAACATCTGTATGAAAGCTCTACCCATCCTAAGATAAAAGAAGGTGAACTATATGTGTGCTATTTCAGCAATTGCCTCATAAATAACAAACCCCACGATGCAATAGGCATCTACAAAACAGAAACAAAAAGCCGCTTCCTCGACCTGGACATCGAGTCCGATTTCGACCTCAATATGCGCGAAGGTGTAGAGCTGAGCAAAATGGACAAGGGTGCGCTGGTACTGTCATCAAATGCTGAGGAGGGCTTTGACGTTCTTGTCTTCGACAATAATAGGGGAGAGGAAGCCATCTTCTGGACGGAAACATTTCTCAGCATAGTGCCGCAGGCTACAGAATACTACAACACCAACCAGGTAATGAATGTAGCCCGCCAATTCATAGAAAAGCAAATTCCGCAGGAATACGAAGTAGGCAAAAAGGAACAAATAGATTATCTCAACCGCTCACTTGAGTATTTCCGCTCCAACGAAGAATTTGACAAGAAGCATTTTGAGAAACAAGTCTTCGGCGATGGTGGCATGATCAAATCATATCGCAACTTTGAGCAAAGCTACTCTGAGGAAAATGCTATTGATTTCGCTGATAATTTCGCCATCTCCACCCAGGCCTTGAAGAAGCAGGCAAGAGTATACAAAAGCGTACTGAAACTGGATAAGAATTTTCACGTTTACATCCACGGCAATACCGACCTGATAGAAAAAGGCTATGACCGAAATCTAGGCAAGAATTACTACAAGATTTACTTCGACGAAGAGCTCTAAGCTTAGCCTGCCTTGAGTAGAAAAACAACTCCCGCGGTTACGGTAAGCACCAGGATTGAAAGAATAACAACAGTAGCGATCTGCATATTAAAACCAGATCGCTTTTTTAACCCGCCTAAATACGCATAGCCTATCACTACACCACTTAACAACCCTCCTACGTGTGCTGCATTATCGGTATTCCCCTGTAGTCCCATTAGCAGGTTATATACAATAAAGAATAAGAGGCTCCTTAATAATGTGCTCCGTATGGCTCCTTTTATATACCTCGCTGAAAGCAAGGCAAGGAATACGCCGTAAAGGCCGAATATAGCTCCCGAGGCACCCACGCCCACTGAATTGTCATGCATCAGCATACTCACCACACCCGCCAATATGCCCGTTAGTACATACGCAGAAATATACCGCAGCTTTCCCAGCATTGGTTCCAGGTAAAGGCCGGCATAGAGCAGCGCAAAAATATTGCCGGCCAGGTGCAGCACACCCCCATGTAAAAACATGTAACTGAATAGCCGCCAGTATTCTCCTTTTACCACGAACGGCTGAAAATTCCCTCCCCATCCCAGTAGCGCCGATGCTTTCGGATCCATCGGTGATATACCTGTCAGTATCATCGCCAGTAAAATGAAGACATTGATATAGATAAGCAGTGGCGTAATGAGGTAATGCTTCGAAGGCACTATCGCCCCCCAGCCCGCCTGGAAATCAAAATCAGGCGCTGCGGTCTGCACCTTAAGTCGGTTAGATGGATATTTTTTTTGAAGAAAATTGTTGTGATGGATAGAGAGTGTACTTTTGAAAGCAAGTATGTTCTGCACATTTTGTTGCGGGTCATACAGGTATTCGCTTACCGATCGGCTCCTGATGAAAGCTCTGTCTTCTTCTGTATGAATGGTGATCTCTTCCTGCTGCGATGTGGCCGAGCCGTTCGTATAAAAAAGCATTGCGTTCTCCGCAGTCCCCACCAGTTGCCAACCCATTTGCCTGCATGCCTGCATTGCCAGGGTCATAAACTCCTGCGTGTTTATGGTCTTCAGTGTCAGCTTTACACTATAGCCTTCGGTTAGCGCCTTGTCCATTTTTTCTTATCAGCAAAAGATAAGCACAAGGAGCGTACCGTTCAGATTATTATGCCATTGTGGCGCTAATTGAAGATAGAAGATGCCAAAAGGCCTGTTAATGGCTCGCTTTATCTGCCGGAATCAAAAAAGCCCGTCTCGTGGACAGGCTTCATAGGTTCTTATTTCTTCGGTTTCAGCAAGGCTTCGTAGCGCACTTTGTCGTCTATCACTTCAAGGGCCTTCTCTATATCCTCATCCCTCTTCAGGCTCTGGGCAATACGTCCGCGCAGGAAATAGTGTCTTGATACGATCTCGTTTTCCAGCAGGTCTTTTACTTCCTTCTGGTTCTTCAGCAGGTCCTGCTTTTTATCATGCGATATTTTTGACTGCACCGCAGTGAGTTCGTTTTTTGCCCCTTCGTGATACTTTTCTCTTTTAGCTATAGAGATCAGCGAGTCCAATGCTTCCTCAGTTTCGGTTTTGTACGAATAATCTTTATTCTCCAGCCACTTGCTGAACTCGTTAAACTCCGCAGAGCTCAGCTCGAAACTATCAAGAGATGGCGCTTTCTGATGCTTGCGCAAATATTCAGTCGCATAGTCGAAGAAATAGTTTTTTGTATACAAGGTTATTGCAAGACGGCTGATATTTTGTTCTTCTATCGTGATGTCTTGATCAACACCGCCACCGCTCAGAACATCCCTGCCCGATTTTGTTTTAAAGAGTTTTTTCAGCGAATCGGGTATGGTACCCACACTGCCGTCAGCGTTGCGGTTGCTATAGTCTATTGCTTGTATGCAGCGGCCGCTCGGTGTATAATATTTAGCCGTAGTCAGTTTCAGTCTCGCATTATAGCCCAGGCTGCGCGTGGTTTGCACCAGCCCCTTACCATAAGAGCGTTCTCCTATCACTATGCCCCTATCCAGGTCTTGTACGGAACCGGCTACTATCTCAGACGCCGATGCCGATGAGTGATTGATCAAAACAGTCAACGGTATTTTTAAATCCCACGGACTTGCTGTTGTCTTAAAATCTTTGTCCCAATCCTTCACCTTGCCCTTGGTGCTTACTATAAGTTCACCTTTGTCTATAAAGAGGTTACAAACATTTACCGCCTCATCCAGCAAGCCGCCGGGATTATTACGGAGGTCCAGCACTACACCCCTTAGCTTGGGCTGGGCCGCCTTAAGGCTATCTAAGGCCTTCCTTACCAGCCTGCTACAGGCTGGTGTGAACTGTGTCAGCTTCACAAAGGCTACGTCCTTCTTGGGACCTACAAGGCCGGCATACGGCACGCTGGAGAGTTCTATTTCTCCCCGGGTAACTATTTTGTCTGCTACTACGCTGTTATAGGCATCCTTTACTTTTATGGTCACCTTACTGCCGGGCGATCCCTTCAGCAAAAGACTGATGTCGTCTATGGTCTTTCCCTTAACTGCTTGGTTATCAATGGAAATAACCGCATCCCCTGGGTGCAGACCCGCTTTCTGGGCCGGGCTGTTCTCATATACATCTCCTATATATATGTCGTCTTCTTTCTTGCGCATGGTAGCACCAATCCCGCCGTATTTACCGGTCGTCATGAATTGATACTCTTCTATGTCAGATTCCGTAATGTAATTGGTGTAAGGATCCAGCTCCTCAAGCATCCCGTCAATACTGGTCTTTACCATTTTGCCGGGCTCTATGGGGTCAACATAGAAGTTATTCAATTCGCGAAAAACTGTCGCATATATGTCTAGATTTTTTGATACTTCAAAGTAAGAATCAGTACCGGTAGCCTGTATAAACAGGAACGCAGTACAAGAAACGATCACCCCAGCCCCAAAACCCTTAATTCCCTTTAATTTTCTCCCTATCCCTGGAAAATTCATGGCACAATCCTTGTTTTTAATTAGATGTATGGCAATGTACGAAATTTAGAAAAGCCAGTGCCATATAGCAGAATTTTAACAAGTCGATAGACAATAACTATTTGGATTAAATGAAAAATTAGTATAGATTGCAATTGATTTTTAATGTGAAGAAATGAAAAGACTAATACTAGGATTATCGGCGTTAATTGCATTTGGGTTTACTGCTGTCAATGCTTACGCACAGAGTACTTTCAGTACCCCACACGATACGGTTGCCGCTACATTTAACGGGTCAACCATAGATCTCCATAACGATATTACGGCGATAGGTTCTCCATCTCAGATTTATTGGAAATCTGCCGGTACGAATTTCCCGGCATCATGGTCTACAAATTCATCTGTTAGTGTTTGTGATAATAACACTTGCCTGAATAACCAGAATAATAATATGCTGAATGGGTCAGAGTATCTTTCAGCATTTTATCAGCCTGGTGTTCCCGGCTTGTTCAAGGCAAGTTTTGATCTTACTACCGGTGTTTCCGGTACTTACTACGTAAACTATCTACTCAGAGATTCAGCCTCAGGCGATACAAAAACTATTACTTTCGTAGTTACTAAATTTCCTACATCAGCTGGAAGTTTGAGCAAAAACAATGATGAAGTTACTCTGTATCCTAATCCTGCTACTGACGATCTGAATGTTGTTTTCGGCGCTAATGACGGCGTTAAGAACATCGCTGTATACAACGTAATTGGTAAAGCAATTGTTGTTTACAAGGTAGCCGGTAACAGCGCTAAGATGGATATCAGCAGATTGCCGAACGGTGTCTACTTCCTCCGCTTATCTGATGCGAAAGGACAGGTGGTCTCTACCAAGAGGTTTACTAAGCAATAATCTTACTGAACATATTTTTTCGAAAGTCCCTCCCATACGGAGGGACTTTTTTTCTCATAAAGCTGAAATATAACGTCCGCGAATGTCTGCCAGAGATCCTTCGTAAGTTGGATAAGTACTTCACCAACACAATTCATTGATCGTTAATTTGTTATATGCCCACTTTCTCTCCTGCTTTTTTGGCAGGGGATTTGCTTTTACCTATATTGAGTGGTAAGCAATCTTACCCTGGATTTTTATGAGTGTATTGAGAGTGTTTTTGTTCTTTGCTATAATATTCCTGCCCTTCCTGTCAAATGCACAAAAGGTGCTTGGTGAAGGTACTGTAGTATACAAGGCTGTGCTGACCAGACCTGACGGCTCTAAGAAAGAAGGTACCTATACTATTACCGTCAAGAACAAGCAAGTGCGTAAAGATCTGAAGATTGGTTCTGATTTTGAGAATGTACAGATTTTAGACAACAGCGAAAAGGCTTATATTCTTCGTTCTATGAACGACAAGAATTTTGCCGTAGAAATGAGCATGGCCGATCTGCTGAGGAAAAATGAGAGGTACTATGATCCCGAGATAAAAGATGCTTCCGAAAGCAAAAACATAGCGGGTATGAAAGCCCAAAAGGCAGTCGTAACCTACAAAGACGGTACCACTGCCGAACTGTTCTATACCAAAGAATGGAAGGCCGATATACCCTTTGCTTTTGAACGCTACCGTGGCCTTAATGGTTTTCCCGTGGCTTTTGATTATAAAAACGACCAGGGCGCCGTCATAAATTTTGAGGTCGTAACCTTCGATCAGAATGTTGTAGAAAGCTCAAAATTTAAGATTCCAAATGGCTACAAGGTCATCTCCGGCGAAGAGTACAAGAAGCTAAAGACGAAATAATTTTCGTAATTTTGCTATATGACCTTATTAAGAACCATATCGCTTTTTCTCTTCATTTCCTTCACTAGTCTGGCTCATGCAGGGCAGGGTGTATACAATAATTTTGAGGATGCTTTAAGAAACAAAAAGGATGTAAGAGTACTCCGCCTTACTTATAAAAGCCTTGAAGAACTACCTGATGTATTCGATCAGTTTCCAAACCTCGAAGAGCTCAACGTAAATAATAATAACATCTCTAAATTGCCACCTACTTTATTCACTTGCTCAAAGCTGCTGGTGATAAAAATGCTGCGCAACAACCTGGATAAAATACCCGATGGCATCGGTAGGTTGCAATCACTGGAAGAACTGCACCTGAGCTTCAATCATATCAGTTCTATATCCGACTCCCTTGGTTATCTCCCTAATTTAACGAAGCTGTATTTGCGCAACAACATGCTCAAATCTTTACCTGCAACTTTAGGCAATCTATCAAATCTTGAAGAGCTGCGTGTATCGTTCAATTGGCTGGAAACCGTTCCTTCTTCCTTGTCGGACTTAAAAAAACTCACCTTGCTTGACCTTTGCGACAATAGAATAGAAGCCCTGCCCGACGATTTAGGTCGCCTCGAAAATATAAGGCTGCTTTATGTAGCGCGCAACCTGCTCAATAAATTCCCGAGTTCTGTAGGCAATTGCAAGAAGCTCATGGAGCTCGATGTAGTTCGTTGTGGCGCCATGGCCCTTCCTCAGAGCCTGGCGAGCATCCGCACCTTGGAATTTGTATATCTCGATGAGCGCACTATCTGTTTCTATCCTAATCCGAGAAATAAATACCGTCAGAACATCAATGTTATCCAGCAGGGGCAGGAACCTTACAGGGCTTTGCAGTAGCGTTTAGAAATCCAGTGCAAATCCTAATCCAGCCGACATCCTTTTGAAGTCATAAGTACCCGAGAAATTTCCCGGTGCATAGCTGCCCGTTCTCGGATCACAGAAAATATACTGCGCCGCCGCGCTTATAGTTATTTTCTCGAAGGGCCTGCTGGAAAAGCCAAGCGAAGTAATGATCCTGTCCGCCTCCGGCATTTCCGGTGAAAGATAGTTATCCGGTACAGCCGACTCATC
>DASPNB010000431.1:0-4970 GCA_035626755.1 Flavipsychrobacter sp. | reverse complement strand
TTGGAAAGTTAACAGGTCTGACATTAATAAGTTCAGGGAACTGGTAGCTAACGGCGGAGATGTGAGCGATCCTGTTTATGATGATATTAAACAATGGCCTGCCAGCGGTAATACCGAAACTGTAGGGTCGGATAACTCAGTTCTGTTACCCACAATGGTTCCCGGCCGTGAATATGCCCCATATGTAGATATGGATGGTAACGGTCGCTACAACTGGGATGGAGGTGATTATCCGGATATTTTCGGTGATCAATATATCTGGTGGATATTCAACGATAAAGGTAATATCAAAGGCCAGACAAAATCAGATCCAATTGGCCTTGAAGTTCAAACAACTTCATTCGCATATTCTACTAAAGATTTTTTGAATGACGCTACTTTCGTAAACTACCGTATCATCAATCGTGGTACTCTTACCATGGATAGCACTTTCATGGGTACATGGACTGACGCCGATCTGGGTCTTTATAGCGATGACTATATTGGTTGCGATACAGCTCGCGGTCTGGGTATACTTTACAATTCAAAGAGCGAAGACGGAAACGGTGGCGCAGGTCAGTATGGTACAATTGTTCCTATGATCGGTGTTGACTTCTTCAGGGGACCTAAGCGTCCGCTGTTTCAGCCCGACGGTTCTATAATATATGAACAGCTTCGCATGACGAGCTTTACTTATTTTAATCTTTCAGGTGCTACCGATATTACTGATCCTACTAATGGACAGGAAGTGTTTTACTACATGACGGGTTCTAACCGTGTTGGTCGCCACTTCCGTTTCGATTACCAGGGTCCCGGTGTTGCTTCCAATGCTTATGGTCCTGGTTCGGACGTAAACTTTGTATTCTGGGGCGAACCTAACAAACCTGAAACATGGTCTGAGTGTGCTTGTAACAACCCCGCTGGTGACCGTCGTTTCGTACACGCAGGCGGTCCTTTCAAACTGCTTCCCGGTGCAGCAAACGATATCACTATCGGCGCTATCTGGGTTTCTGACGTAGGCGGCTGCCCTAATACCACATTCCAAAAGATAAGGACTGCGGATGATCAAGCCCAGGAATTGTTCGATGCTAACTTCCAGATAATAGAAGGTCCGCAGGCACCGCGCGTGGTAATTCGGGAAATGGATCGTAAGCTTATATTTTATTTGATAAATGATCCTGCAAGTAACAACTACCGTGAGCAATATGGCCGCAACCTCGATTCTGCTAAATATCGCGTAGTATCTACAAAAGCTGCTAAGGTAGTGAAAGCCGCAGATTCGCTTTATAAGTTTGAGGGTTACCGCGTGTTCCAGGTAAAGAATGCTGAAATTCAACCGGCTGACGTGTATGATGCACAAACAGGTGAGGTGAATACAGCACTCGCTGCGGAAGTATTCCAGTGTGACATCAGCAACGGCATAACCAGGATCGATAATTATGTGAAAATCCCTGAATTCAGTGATACTACCTGGAGGGGACAAATAAAAGTAAATGGTAAAGACAGCGGTGTCGTTCACAGCTTTGAATTAACCATCGACCAATTCTCTACAGTTTCTGAAAAGCGACTGGTGAACTATAAGAGCTATTACTTTATAGCAGTAGCATATGCCTACAATAATTTTGCACCTTTCGATATTAACAGGACTGACTCAACTCAGGACGTAGCTTACCTGGAAAGCCGTACTGCTGCAGGTGGTGTACCTATACCCATCGTAGTGGGTATGCCTAACCCTGCTAATGGCGATATGGGCACGGTTGTAAACGCAGGCTATGGAGACGGAGTTATCATCCATAAGCTGGAAGGTAAAGGTAATGGCGACAACATTGTCAGTGTGGATGATGCCACTGAGCAGAAGATACTGAACGATATTCACGTAGATGAGTTAGTTTACAGGCAAGGTGAAGGACCAGTTGATATTAAGGTAATTGATCCTGTCAAGCTTGCAGGTGGTAAATGGGAGCTCTTCATTAAAGGTCCGTCTACCAGGTTTACCAAGCCGGGCGATACAACAGATATCATTACTCCTGATGTTGATGCAAGCGAATGGTTTGTAGTGAAGGACGGACAAGATACAATCTATAGTGAGGGCAACTTTTCTATGAGCCCTAATGAGCAAATCCTTGAAAGCTACGGTCTATCTATTAACCTGCACCAGGTGCGAAGGGCTAGTGAAGATCAAACTCAGGGTAACGGGTACATTACTTCTGATGCCACATTCGCTGACCCAACCAAGCCATGGCTTTCAGGTCTTGCTGATGGTGAAGGTGTAGATGTCCGTAACTGGATAAGGGCCGGTGGCTTCCAGGAAACAGGAGAGGATCCGCCACCGGGCAACTGTGATTATGATGATCCTTTCGCCAGCACTAATGAGAATTGGGATAGGGACCAGGTTTATGAAAAATTGTTATCCAACAATACATTCCTGGCTTCTACGTGGGCTCCTTATGGCCTGGTTGCCAAGCAAAGTGCAACCTCACCTATATGCAATAACTTCGCGTTGGCCATACAAGGAAGTCAGACGGGCATTACCAACCTGCATTCAGTTGACCTGGTGCTTACGTCAGACAAGTCTAAGTGGACCAGGTGTTTGGTGCTTGAAGCACAAAACCAGCAAACGCTTTCTCAGGGTAATGTTAAACAATTTGGTCTTCGCGGCCACCAGTCATGGACAGGTGAAGTAGACGGAAACGGGCTGCCTGTGTACTCTACAGATTTGAATGATACCGGTATGTCGTGGTTCCCTGGGTATGCAATCGACCAGGTTACAGGTGATCGTCTTTGTATCGTTTTCTGTGAGGACTCTTATCTCGGTACAGAAAATGGCCAGGATATGATTTGGAATCCAACATCCGGCTATGTAAACTACTATCCTGATCCTACCTTCCCTTCAGCTCTGTTTGGAGGTAAGCATTATACTTACATCAGTTCTTATAGGTATGATAAATTGGAGAATATGAAAAGAGAGATGAATTCGTCTACCACACTTGGCAGGCTTGCTCCTTTCTACTCCTTCATGTGGGCTGGTATACCAATGTTGACAGAAGGATTTAATTTGCTTCCGCTTAAAGACAACCTGATACCTTCCGACGTTAGGATTCGCTTTAGGGTTAAGTATCCTTACGGTCCAACAGCTGATACGCTTAATGCAGTTCAGTCAGGCCAGGCAGGTTACAACGGCGGCTTCCCACACTACGCATTTAGTACTACCGATCTTGCTCCTTCAGCAGTTAACGATGCTACAGATAAAAATGCTCTTCTGGATAGGATACACGCAGTGCCTAACCCATACTATGGTTATGCCGGCTATGAAAATAATCGTCTGGATACCAGGGTGCGTATCATCAACCTTCCAAGAAAAGCCAGTATAGATATTTACTCCCTGGATGGGGCGCTCGTACGCAGGCTAACTAAAGATAATCCTAACCAGTCTTACATTGATTGGGATATCCGCAACAACAAAGGTTTGCCTATTGCCAGTGGTATGTACCTGATACATGTAAAAGCTGAAGGAATAGGTGAAACAGTGGTAAAATGGTTTGGCGCAATGCGTCCGCTTGATGTGACTCAATATTAATAAGTGAAGGAGCCCCGAAAGGGCTCCTGTATATAAATTTTTAAGTGATTATGAAAAGATTATCTACAGGTGCAACTTTGGTTTGCGTTCTAGGTTTATCTATACAGGCTTTTGCCGGCAACAGGGATCGTACCGGTCAGGCAGGAGCTACGGAATTGAATGTAAACCCGTGGGCCCAGAGTTCAGGTTTGTTCTACCAGAACACATCTTTCGTGAAGGGCCTTGAGGCGATGAAGTGCAATATTGCCGGCCTGGCTTTCGTTGATAAGCTGGAAGTAGGAGTAGCTCACTCACAATATCTTTCAGGTACTGGTGTAACCGTGAATAACCTTGGTATAGCACAAAAACTGGGCAGCGTTGGCGTCCTTGGACTAAACGTTATGTCAATGGGTTTTGGTGACATTACAGTAACAGATTTCAATAATCCCGAAGGCAACGGTTCTACATTTAAACCTCAGTTCTTCAACATTCAACTGGGCTTTGCAAAGGAATTCTCTAATGCTATCCATGCCGGCCTGGCAGTGACCTATGTTACTGAGCAGATAGCTGATGCTCGTGCCAGCGGTGCCGCATTTGAGGCTGGTGTGCAGTATAATACGGGTAAAAGGGACAACTTTCACCTGGGTATTACACTCCGCAATGTTGGTACCAATATGAAGTTCTCTGGGGCCGGTTTCTCTATCAGTAGCGAAGCGCCGGATAATCCAAACTATCAACTGAACAGGCAAACGCCTACCCAACCATATCAAATGCCTACTTACCTGGCAATTGGTGCAGCTTACGATATTTACCTTGATGAAGGTCGTTTGAAGCCTAACCAGGATGTGCCTTACCACAGGCTGACGCTGCTGGGAAACTTCACGTCTAACTCATTCTTGAATGACTACCTTGGTGGTGGTATGGAATATGGCTTCAAAGAAATGCTCATCCTTCGAGGTGCTTACCGTTGGGAAAGGGACATTACAGGTGATGAGCCTTCTTCAATGTACACAGGCTGGAGCTTTGGTGGTACTATTCAGAAGTCATTTAAAAACGGCAGCAGGCTGGGTGTAGATTATTCTTACAGGCCTACACAAAGGCCTGCAAACGGTGTTCACGTTTTCGCGCTGAAATACACGACTGCATCTAAGAAAACCAAAAAGGAAATGGCCGATTCGGGCAATAATTAAGCCCTGAAATAAAAAAATCAGTATTTTTGTGATCTGCAACGCTTCTGTTCCACAGGGGCGTTGCCTTTTTTTCAGTTTTACTAAATTATAGTCTATGTCCGGTCTAAACTATGTTACAAAGGAAACCTTAGAGCATATGAGGGAGGAACTCACCCAGTTGAAAACAGCGGGTCGCGCTGAAATAGCACGCCAGATAGCTGAGGCGAGGGAAAAGGGGGATCTAAAGGAAAACGCCGAGTATGATG
>DASPNB010000430.1:0-3453 GCA_035626755.1 Flavipsychrobacter sp. | reverse complement strand
AGAGTATACCAGGTCCACTTCATCAGGGCCGTGCAGCAGCTGGCGGCGCTCTATATCAGTAACTTTCTTACCGGTCAGTGCTTCTACTGAGTTCAGTATTGCATTATTCTGGTTCTCGCTGAAACGCTTGTCCATACGTCCGAAACGAACGTGGCTCAGGTTCTTCAGCCATTCAAAGTACGATACTGTTACACCACCCGCGTTCAGGTACATATCCGGCACTACTATAACGCCTTTTGCCAGCAGTACTTCGTCAGCCTCTGGTGTAAGAGGTCCGTTGGCGCCTTCACCTATTATCTTAGCCTGTATACGGTCAGCGTTCGATGCATTGATCACGTTTTCAAGTGCTGCAGGTATCAGGATGTCGCAAGGTTGCTCCAGCGTTTCCAGGCTGTTCTTAATATTAGTCGCACCGGGGAAATCAAGGATAGAACCTGTTGCCTTGCGGTGAGCAACTACTGCTTCCAGGTTAAGACCATTTTCATTATAGATACCGCCTTCATATTCGGCCAGGCCAACAATGATAGAACCTGCTTCGTAGAAGAACTTAGCAGCGTGGTAGCCCACATTACCAAGACCTTGCACTACCACCTTCTTACCTTCTACGCCTGTAGTAAGACCAAGCTTCTTCATATCTTCAATAGTGTTACACAGTTCGCGAACACCATAGAAAACGCCAAGACCTGTAGCCTCTGTACGGCCACGCACACCACCCTGGCTTACAGGCTTGCCTGTAACGCAACCCAGGGCATCTATTTCACCGGGACGAAGAGAAGCATAGGTATCTGCTATCCAGCTCATTTCTCGGGCACCTGTACCGTAGTCAGGAGCAGGTACGTCGATACCAGGGCCGATGAAGTTCTTCTTCACCAGTTCCGATGCATAACGACGGGTTATTTTTTCCAGTTCAAACGGGGTGTAGTTCTTAGGATTGATCTTGATACCACCCTTAGCGCCGCCGAATGGCACGTTTACAATGGCACATTTGTATGTCATCAGCGCAGCCAGGGCCATTACTTCATCCTGGTTGACATCCATGCTGTAGCGGATACCGCCTTTGCAAGGCAGCTTGTGATGAGAGTGCTGTACACGGTATGCTTCTATTACTTCTATTTTGTCGCCGATACGTACCGGGAACTTCATCTGTAAAACTGAGTTACAAGCCTTTATCTGCTCAAGGATACCTTTCTCGAAACGGGTATAAGAAGCGGCCTTATCAAAGTTGCGTTCTACGCCCTGGAAGAAGCTGTAATGTGCTGCTTTAACTGCCTTGGCGGTTGCTGTTTCTGACATATTATTTTAATTATGAGAATTGAGATTATTTTTTTCGAGTTTGCTTATTTTCCTGTCCATGCGTACCAGGAGCGCGATAATTCCCGCAAATATAGTGGCTAATACTAAAACGACCACGTAAATTTTACCCTCTGCACGCATGCCGTCAGCCATTGCCGCATCTGCGGTTTGAGCTCTTCCGGCTACCGCTGCAAGCAGCATAAGTATTGCAAAAAAAGAACCTTTACGCATCTAGATGTATTTTTTAGGATTAAGTGAATTATTCTCCCTGCGATAGCTGATAAGGCTGGTCCTGATCTTCAAAGTCGCGATCCAGAAACTCAGCAGTATCCAACCTAATATTGCCGGATAGAACACCATACGCATATCGCTGTCGAGATCATATTTTTTGAAGGCCGGATTACCACCGTTACCGGGATGCAGCGAATCTACCATGCGCGGCAGCACCCACAGAAGTGGTACTATCAGGGCAAATGCGAAAATGTTGTATACCGCACTTATTTTAGCACGCTTCTCTTCATCTTTCAGTCCACCGCGAAGTATTGCATAGGCAAAGTAGGTAAGCATGCACAGGGCCGTCCCCAGCTCTTTAGGGTCATTGCTCCATGGTGACCCCCAGGTATAGTTGGCCCACTCCATACCCGTAGCCATGCCATATATACTGAATGCGATACCGGTTTTGGTAAACTCCACAGCGTAGATATCATCTTTCAGATCGTTGCTGCGCAGGTATTTAATAGAATAAACCATGGCTGCCGTAAACAAAGCCATCATGGCAAACCACATAGGTACGTGGAAGTATAAATTGCGGATAGTTTCGTTAAGGATATGCAGTCGCGGAACAGGCATCAGGATTCCCCCGATAATTGTGAAAGCAAGTAAGAGAACTGAGAGCACTTTCCACCAGGAACTGCGCATAGCCACTGAAAAATTTTGGCAAATGTAGGTTTTTTAATGTGGAAATGTCATGAATGTGATGATATGGCCATAAACGATTTTCACATTATCATATTTTCACATTTTCACATTTACTATTCCTGCCACAGGAAAGGGAAAAGCACAGTACCTAAGATGATAACCAGCACATCCAGCAGCAGCAGAACAGCCGCCAGCTGCCACCACCCTTCCTGGTACACAGGGGCTATGGCCTTTACGGCCAGCTTACTGAGCATCATCAGCAGCGGTGTCACCAGGGGGAAACCCAATATGGCCATTAAGGCTGCATTCTGCTGCGCACGGGCGGCAATAGCTGAAAGAAAAGTAAAAACCGCCGACAGACTGATACTACCCACCATGCTTATCATCACGAATAGCCCCGTCTGCACCAGCGGCCATCCAAGCATTATGGAGAACAACAGCAGGCTTATCAGGCTCATCACCAGCATCAGCACCACGCTATAGAGCATCTTGGCCAGCAGGAAATGCTGGGGCTTCACCAACGTATAATAATACCTGAAGCGGTTAGGGTGCTCCTGCAGGAAGCTCTTAGCCACAGAGTTCACAGCTACAAAGAGCTGTGTAAGCCAGAAAAGAGCATTCCATATCTTGGCGTCAGGCTGGCCGCTCATCATGTATACCACAAAGACAGTAGAGCCTACGTATAGCAGCACGCCGAAAAGCGTATGCTTTTGCCTCCACTCTATAAGCAGGTCTTTACGTACCAATGAGGTGAAATGTGCGAAGCCCATACCGATGTGCAAATGTGCGAATTAAATACGAGAATGCAGGAACGGCGCTGCGTGTAAACCCTTCATTTTAAAGAAATTAATTTTTGAAAAGAGTTTTGCTTTTTCATTCCTGTACCTATATCTTTGCAGTCCCAAAGTTCTTAAAACACATGCGGAAGTAGCTCAGTTGGTAGAGCATCACCTTGCCAAGGTGAGGGTCGCGGGTTCGAGTCTCGTCTTCCGCTCTAAAGAATTCCAGGCCTTTCGGTTTGGAATTTTTTGTTTGAGCATGTTTTAAAATTTGCCCAAAGGAGCCCTGGTGGCGAAATTGGTAGACGCGCAGGACTTAAAATCCTGTTCGCAGCAATGCGAGTGCGGGTTCAAGTCCCGCCTGGGGCACAAAAAAAGGCCATTTCGAGAGGAGTGGCCTTTTTGTTTTTTGTCAGCCTGAGCGGAGTTGAAAGTTTATTGAAATTAATCGAGACAGCTTAAT
>DASPNB010000429.1:0-4009 GCA_035626755.1 Flavipsychrobacter sp. | reverse complement strand
ATATATCACCGCCTCTGCCCGGGGAGTAGTAGAAGTTGGCACTGTCGAATGGAGCCCACACGTTATCGAAGCGGATGCAATGCCTGGCTATCATCCTGCTGGCATTTTGCGAAAAAGTATTCGTAGCGATAATGCAGCAGGCTGCAATAAAAACTAAGGTAATTTTTCTGATCATAATAGAGCATTTTTATATCGGTAAAATTGACTTTAATATCAATGCTTTCAGATACCTTTTTCGCGGTATTTTCCTCTACGTACTGGCACGGATAAACTCTTTTACCGAATCTTTAACACCAGGCACTCGTCACCTTTTTCGCGTTCACGGTATCAACGGTTATAAAATGTTGTTTCTATGCACACCAAAAGTGTTTGTTTGTTCTTACCGCTCTGCCTGCTGGCCGCTTGCGGCACTCCCGATGCTCACTACGGCGAAAGCGCTGAGCCCGCTCCTGCCGCTGAAGCAGTACTAGCCACTGCCGACTCTGTTGCTTTCGGTAACAGTATATTCTCCCTCACTTCTCCTTCCCGAAAAATGATCCGCACTGCCGACCTCCATTGCCGTGTTGACGATGTATTTGCAGCTTCTACTCAATTAGAAAGTCTGGTAAAAGCTTCCGGTGGCATTGTAGAAGAAAGCAAAATGACCAACCAGTCCACCGGCTCCCGCAATATCTATCACACCGCCGACTCAATAAAAAAAGTGGAAGTTTATACTAGTACAGCACATCTTGTACTGCGCGTACCCGTAGCGGCCTTAGACACAGTGCTCAAAACCATCCCGGCCATTTCCACCTTTGTAGAAAGCAGAACCTTGGCCCAGGAAGACGTAACCCTCCGCTACCTCAACAATTCCTTAAAGAATGAAGTGCGCACTGATACCAGGGATCCCATGGCCCTGGCAAAGAAGAGTGGGGAAGCCATAGAAGCAGCGGAATATTTAGCAGGCACCAATGAGCGCAGCATCGACAGGCGCATCGAAAACCTGCAATTGCTTGACGAGGTGAACTACACCACCATAACCGTAGACCTCCACCAGCCGGAAAGGGTAAATACCGCAGTTGTTATCAATGCCGATCGTTTAACAGAGATAGCCTACGGTATTCAGCTAATGCTCGCCTTCAGTAAAGGCTGGCAGGCCATCAAGGGTTTGTTTGTTGTCATGATTACTCTGTGGCCTTTATGGATAGTTGCGGTTACGGCCCTCCTGGCCTATCGCCGTTTCAGACGCCCGGCAATGGCACGATAAACAGTTCTTTGTCAAAGCGCCGCACGAAGTCGGCGCTTTGCTATTGACTTTAAAATAAATTAGGTTATTTTTAGATAGCTAATTTAACCTGCCCGTATGCAAAAAGTACTTTTAACTTTCGCCGCAATTGTTTTTTTCTTCAGTTTCACCAATGCACAGCCTTGGAGTAAAATATATTTTCCTAATACACCAGGCTCTAATTATGCGATTTATTGTTACGATAGCATTGATGGTGGGCTAATGGGAGACTATCTGCAATCGTCTTTTGAAACGAAGCTTACAAGATTCAATGAGCAAGGTGACACAATTTGGACTCAGGATATGGATGACGGTGGGTTGACGGTTCTATATTCATACGGTATAGACAGGTTAACATCAGGTGATTATATCATAGCAAGTCTTGCGTATGACAATTTTATAGATTATCATACGCTGTTCAATCGATATTCTTCTTCAGGTACGCTCACTGCTCAATTCACTAAGCCAAGTCAGCAAGCATCTAGTCCGCAAGCATATGCGGCACTTAATGGCGGATATTTTGTAATGACAAAAAATGATTCCACATACACATACCTAGATCAGAATCAGAACATCATATACAACAACATTGCTAGGTCTTATATTTCGCGTTACGATGCGAACAATAATCTTATATGGGAGCATTCCCGGATAGACTCATTTTTGAATTTGCCTCAGTATTGGTCCGGAATTGGAGGGATTGAACCCCTACATGCTTCCTTGTTCAATGATGGCGGGCTGGTATTTACCCGCAATATTGATACTATACCATATACACTACAGGGATATAAAAATGATGTGTTAGAGCGTGTAGATGAAAACGGAAATTTACTGTGGTCGGTTGACTTGCATTCAGCGCTTAATATTCCCGCCGGAGTGCACATACACGGAGACAAACCATTTGTAACATCAGACTCCTGTGTCGTCCTCACTGCGTACAAAGAGGACGCCGGAACTCAGATGCAGATTGGCGGACAGCTATTGTTGAAATTCAATGCTGCTGGAATTTTGCTTGGGCAGTTATCGTTTGGTATTCATCAATTCGTTGCACACGGGACTGAACTGAAAAGTGGCAACTATATATTCTACGCGAGCTTACAGGACACATTCAATTCTTCAAATTATGTGGAGGGAATTGTACTCTATGATGAGAACCTGAACTTCCTTTCCTTTCACCCCGAACCCTTTTCACATTTTGGATTTGGAAATGGCTTTATCGCGAACACATACGGTGGAGCGCTTTATGCGGTAGGAGCAACGACGCATGATCATATCAATGTTTTTAATTTCGATAGCCTCCTTAATATCTATCCTGCTTTACTTCCCGGTAGCCTTAACCTCGACCTCAATCAAAATTGTCAGTTTAACACAGGCGACAGCAAAATCACGTACTCACCCGTCAAACTTACAGATGGTTCTAACAATGACCTCTTTGCGTTTTCTAATGCAAACGGTCAGTATTTAGCAGATGTACCCTTAGGTACTTATAGTGTTACTCAGCCCGTTCCTCAGAATAAACAGGTCTTTTGCCCGGTTTCGGGATATAATTACAATTTCAGCGCTCCGGGAACATACTCCGTTTCCGATTTCTACTCAGGGTATATTCCAAACCTTAACGATATCCAGGTCGCATTTTATCCTGCCACCTTTGTACCGGGGTTTAATACCACTATGCAGGTATTAGTAAACAATGTCGGCTCCACAATTGCAGATTCTACCCTCGTTCTCAATATCGATAACAATCTGCAATTCATTTCCTCGGTCCCCGTACCAATAAGCGTGTCGGGTTCGACGCTCACATTCGATGTCAGCAGTCTTCAGCCCGACAGCTCTTTTGCTGTTGCAGTGGAAGTTCATGTTCCGCAAACAGTACCCTTGGGCACTTTGCTGGCGTTTGATGCATATGCAGGACTCAATAACGATGTCAATCAGGGCAATAATTACGATGTTTTGGGCAGCGTTGTGGTTGGATCTTTCGATCCCAATGACAAAACCGTTAATCGTCCCACCATTTGCGCTCCGGATGCAGATTTCATATACCGGGTCCGCTTCCAGAATACTGGCACTTACTATGCAAAAAACGTAGTAGTGGTAGACACGATCAGTTCTCTGCTTGATATGAGTACTTTCAAACTACTCAATGCAGATCCATTTATGCCCGAGGTTTCATGGTCCGTCGGTGGTAAACTGACTTTCAATTTCGCTGATATCTATCTGCCTGACAGCAATACGGACGAGCCCGGGAGCCACGGCCAATTTATTTATTCGATTAAACCGAAAAATACTGTCAGCTACGGTGATTCAATAAAAAACACTGCACATATTTACTTCGATTTTAACGAGGCGGTAGTCACAAATACTACTCTGAATATTATCGGTTGGCCTAATTCAGTGAAGGGGCAGGTTCTCATGGGGAGTGCGTTGCTTTACCCCAATCCCGCAACAACCCAACTCACCGTTGAGACATCTGATTACGATAGTTATACCATCACCAACTATCTCGGTGCTGTAGTCTCTGCTGGAAAACTATCATCCCGAACCACGCATCTACCAATTAGGGGATTTATTCCCGGCATCTACTTCATTGAGCTTGCCGGGCGATCGGGAGCAACAACTTATAAATTTCAGAAGCTATAGAAAAAGCCGGGTTAAACCCCGGCTTTTTCATGCATTTTTTCCGATTTTATCGATTCGCCTAACACTTTATCCAAATCTTCGTCTATATACCTGGAATCAATCTCGGTT
>DASPNB010000428.1:0-2911 GCA_035626755.1 Flavipsychrobacter sp. | reverse complement strand
GCCAGCAAAGGCAGCCATTCGCCACCCGCAACGCCCATTAAGAGTAGTGCTTCCATATGCCTCGTTTTATACTTAGTAATTTACGCACATTTGAGCAGATTAAATAAGTTTTTAACATAAATTAACCGCCGAAGTTTTCTCTCAGGAATACATTTTTGCTGTTCAGGCTGATCCTGTTGGCCTTGAACCATTCAGCAAATTTGTCGAATTCGGTCTTGTGTCCGTCTTTCCATTTTTTGAATGCGTCCTTATCGCCCTGCGATAAGAGCCAGTGGTTGTAGGCATCAAAGTGACCCGCCTTCATTATTTTGTAGTTGTAGTCCAGTATGGCTACAGGATAGTCCTTGAATTTATTATTCTCAAAGAAATTCTTGACAAATGAGCTTCGGAGGCTGCACATGCTTTCCAGGTTTATAGTGCCTATGCCAGGCACATTAGTTAAAAAGCCTATTTCATATTCTGAATTGAAAGGCAGGATCTTACTACCAGCAAGCATAGTGGCTGTTTTAGAGAAGCTCACCGTGGCAAACGTGTCGTTTACTATTTTTATCTCGCTCTTGTAGGTGTCATGCAGCCACTTACTCATTGCCTGGGTCCGCTCGGTATTCGGTTCCAGGTTCATAAATATCTCACCGTATATCATACCCCACACTTCCTCTTCTGTCATCGTCAGGAATATCTGCGCCGCCCGGAAATAATTGGAGGGATGCGTCGGCTCTTTTGCGATGCCCAGCTCATAGTATTTAAGGGCGCTGTTATAGTCTTGCTTTACAAAATAGTAATTGCCCGTCTCCAGGTGCAGCCCGCCGGAATTGGGGAATTTCTGTAGTCCTGCTTTATAGGTTTTCAGTGCATTCACACTGTCGCCCATATCGTCATACACATTGCCCAGCATCTGGAAGCAGCGGTCGTTGGCATCTTTGTGATGTATTACTTCATTAAAGCACTTTGCTGCCTTGCGTAATCCTTCTTATGATAGTGGCAATAGCCTATTTCGTACATATAGTCCATTGTTTCCGGGTCCAGCTTGTGGCATTCGGTCAGTATGACTATTGCTTCGTCCAGTTTGCCCTCATCTGCTAGTTTTACGGCCTGGGTTCCGTCTTCCCGGGCTTTCTGTTTTTTATCCTGGGCCTGGCTGGAAATGCTGAGAAAGAAAAGCATCGTCAGTATTACTATACGTCTGTGCATAAAAGAAGATTCTATAAGCTTTATATAAATATAAAGATATTTACCCATATCAGGAAAGCAACTGGTTAGAACCTTAGAATGATACCACCCCCTGTGAATCTCGGCTGATAGGTGGAAATCGGTCCCAGAATTAATAATGGCATATTCATCCTGCCTATGATACCTATAGACCCCCCTGCCTTAGTTTTGAAGGTAATGGACAATTGCGGGGTTACAGCAAGGTAGTTATCATAGTCACTTGTTGTTAGCTGGTAACCTACATCCGCTCCCAGCTTCACGGTCATACTACTATCGCGGTACACGAGCCCGGTGCCCATATTTATCGCAGGCATCATATCGTGATGGTCCCCATAGCTGTATGGCCAGTTCATCCCCCATCTGCCCCTGCTGTTCAAAAGGAATACATCTGCCCCTGCATTAAAGTAGAAGGTCGAGCCAAAACTGGTGGCGCGCAATCCTACGTTCATGCCCGGACGATTAGCATTATCGCGGAAGATCCTCGACGACCCGGCGAGGAGGTATGCCTCTGCATTCCAGGCTCGGGCAGGTAGAATGATCAGGCAAAGGGCAAGCAGGGTCAACAGGTAACGCATAAATTGGTCAATTACTCGGCGAAAGTATGTTGCCTTAGCTATTTTTAAAAGCATACAAACAATTTACATTTCTCCTTTCCACCCTTACTTCTTATCTTTTCATTAAGTGGCAACTGTTTTGCCTTTTTCTTTTTACTTTTTACTTTACAAATTACCTTTGTAACGTTCCGAAACATATAGAAATTCTATTATGCTGCAAGCTTCACCTACCAAAGACGCGCGCTTATCTTTTGAAGAGTTCAAAAAGGAAGTGCTGGATGATTACCGCATGGCCGTGGCCAGCCGCGAGGCCAGCCTTATGGGCCGCCGCGAAGTACTGACGGGTAAGGCCAAATTCGGCATCTTTGGTGATGGTAAGGAACTGGCGCAGATAGCTGCTGCCAAATGCGTGAAACCGGGCGATGTTCGCTCGGGTTACTACCGCGATCAAACACTCATGTTCGCAACGGGTATGAGCGATATCGAAAAGTTCTTCGCCCAGCTTTACGCCAATCCGGACCTGGACCAGGAACCATCTACAGCAGGCCGTATGATGAATGGTCACTATGGTACCCGTTTCCTCGACGACAACGGCGACTGGAAAGACCTCACTACAGCACCTCAGTCTTCTTCTGATATCTCACCAACTGCAGGGCAAATGGTCCGCTCGCTTGGCCTTGCCTTTGCATCTAAGATGTACCGCAATGTACCCGAGCTGCAAAAAGGTTTCGAGAAGTTCTCCAAAAAGGGAAATGAAGTGGTATTCTGCACTATCGGTGATGCCTCTACTTCTGAAGGTCTCTTCTGGGAATCAGTGAATGCTGCCGGCGTGCTGCAAGTGCCGCTTGCGATATTCGTTTGGGATGATGGTTATGGTATTTCCGTTCCCCGCAAATACCAGACAACCAAAAATTCGATCTCTGAAGCACTGGCCGGCATGCAATGGAACGATGCCGCAGGTGGTATCAATATCTACAAAGTAAAGGGCTGGGATTATGCAGGTATGATGCAGACCTTCCAGCAGGGTATCAACCGTATCCGCGAGACTCACATACCTGCCATCTTCCATGTTCAGGAAGTAACACAGCCGCAGGGCCACTCTACTTCCGGCTCGCACGAGCGCTACAAGAGCAAAGAGCGACTGGAAT
>DASPNB010000427.1:0-12071 GCA_035626755.1 Flavipsychrobacter sp. | reverse complement strand
AATGAGAAAAGGAAGGGATATTGATACGTTACATGTTCCCAATGATGTGACTGCTAGTATTAATGGAGGGTTGTACATCGGGCATAAATGGGGGAATACACTATTTTATTATTCGAAAGATAAAACCCGAGATCAGGTAGCCCTTAATGCTGGGGGATTTCTAGCTCCGACAATTATCGCTATCTCTGAAAAAAACACGTATCCTGTGGTGCGGACGGCGGCGAATGAACTTGGTATTAGTATAGGAGGAGCATTTCTGTTTTCTTTTGGAGACATTAATTTGGGTATTCTGACAGGAATTGATATTCCCGTATCAGGAGAGTCTGAAAAATGGGTGTACGCCAATCGACCATGGTTAGGGATAGGAATCGGCTACAAACTTGGCATTTTGGGAAAGTAGACGAACATAGAATGCAATGATTGATAAATTGTCCTGCCCATCGCTCATCCAACAAGTATGTCGCGTCATAAGTAACTATCCACAAAGCTTGGACAGTAATCGGTTTTCCAATATATCTTTGTAGTGCTATAGCATTTGGCGTTCTACTGTTTAATTATGCGAAGGTCCTCTTCCCGTATAAATGGATAGCATCTTACTCGAAATAAAAAGGTATATTATGGAACGCAAAAAATCAATCGGCATTTGGATACGCGTATCTACTGACTTTCAAGTAAAGGATGACAGCCCTGAGCATCATGAAAAACGGGCAACTCTATATGCGCAGTCAAAAGACTGGGACATACAGGAAATATATCGCTTGGACGCAGTAAGTGGCAAGTCTGTAATGGATCATCCTGAAGCGAAGCGAATGCTTCGAGATTTGCGGGACGGTAAGATATCGGGCCTTATTTTTTCTAAACTGGCGCGACTCGCGCGAAACACAAAGGAACTTCTTGAATTCTCAGAAATTTTCAGGCAGCACAATGCCGACCTGATATCCTTGTCAGAAAATATAGATACCAGTTCTCCGGCTGGCCGACTGTTCTATACCATGATAGCAGCTATGGCAGAATGGGAAAGGCAGGAAATCGCAGAGCGGGTTGCCGCATCGGTACCCATTCGGGCTAAAATGGGCAAGCCGTTGGGGGGGCAAGCGCCGTTTGGATACACCTGGGACGGAAAAGAATTGGTAATCAATAACGTGGAAGCACCAATTCGCAAGCTCATGTACGAACTATTTGCCGAGCATAAGCGCAAGGGTGCCGTCGCTAGAATCCTGAATGAAAAGGGATATAGAACCCGAAATGGCTCAAAATTCACAGATACCACCATTGGAAGGCTGCTGGAAGATCCCATGGCCAAAGGGCAACGGCGGGCTAACTATACAAAAAGTCTTGGAGAGGGGAAGCATTGGGAAATAAAGCCTGAATCTGAGTGGGTAATCTTGCCATGTCCAGCCATTGTGTCCGAAGAACTCTGGAATGAATGCGCACGGGTATTAGACGCTCAAAAACCCAAAGAACGGAAGCCATCCCGTAAGGTCGTCCACCTATTCGCCGGAGTCCTGTATTGCGACTGTGGAGGCAAAATGTACGTGCCCTCTCGGGTCCAAAAGTATGTGTGCCACGACTGCAAAAAAACCAACATAACTTCTGAGGACATCGAGGCGATCTTTTTTGAGCAATTGAAAAGTTTTCTTTTGACGAAAAGCAGTTTGCAAACTTTTTTGATTCGCGCAAACGAAGCAATTCAAAACAAGCAAAACGAGCTCGAAATTCTTTCGAAAGAAACGGGAAAAATAAAAGCGGAAATGGATAACCTAGTTAAACTCCACTCTCAGGGTCAGATACCTACCGAGGAGTTCGGGGGGTGTTATACACCGTACCGGGAGCAGTATAGCCAAATCGAGGACGGCATCGTCGAAGTCGAAGCACACCTAGACTTCTTACATATGCAGCAGCTCAACAGCGACCACATCCTCGGCAACGCAGAGAACCTATATGAGAGATGGCCGGAGCTGAATGTGGAAGCTAAGAGGCAAATTGTTGAAGAACTTACAGAGTTTATAACTATTGAGAATGAGGAAATTAGCATCAAATTAAGCTACCGGCCTTCTCTCCTAAATCCACCAACTACCTAGCACAACTTCAGGGATTCATTTGAATACTAACCTGGAGTCAAATAGATGATTTTTATATAGTATTCTTTTACAAGGTTTTGTAACTTTTTTGTCTAGTCTGGAAAAAGGCAAAACAACCTGAGGGGAGTTTTAGTGGTTTAATATGTAATTTAGTTTTACCTATGCTCAGGGGCTTCGCGATATTATTGTTTGTTGTTTCTGCCTGCGGGGTGCGGGCGCAGAACCTGGTTCCTAACCCGGGCTTCGAGGTGTATTATGATTGCCCGTACCAGCGGAGCAATGTAGCCTATTCGCCCGGTTTTACTGAGTTTCCATCGGTGGCCTCGTGGGTATCGGCCATGTGGAACACCACTCCTGATTATTACAATACCTGCGCTACTGATTCGCTGGTAACGCTGCCCAATAATACTTACAACGACTACCAGCATCCACGGGGAGGTAATGGCTGCACGGGGATATCTATGATGTCGGGCTACCCGTATGAGCTGCATAAAAGCGACTACCGCGAATACCTGCAAACCAAACTGAATACGCCACTGGAGGCAGGGCAACAGTACTATGTGAGCTATTTTGTAAACATGACCTACCATATACCCTGGGACTACACGCAGATAGTGGTGGATATGCCCGGTGCAAGGCTGACCGATACGCAGATAAATGTGGAGTATCCCTTCAGTGAAAAGCAACTGGTAGTGAACGGCCCCTCGAGCATCACTAACCCGATGTACACTTACCTGGCGGATACGGGAGCATGGATGAAGGTGAGTGGACTATACACAGCGCATGGAGGTGAAGAGTGGCTGACGCTAGGCTATTTCCGCGATAGCCTGCCGATACATCATATAGTCATCTACTCGCCCGTAGCAGATACCTACAGCATACATGTGTGCTGCTATATGTATGTGGATGATGTATGCGTGAGCAAGGTGAGTGCGCCAAAGCATGATACGCTGTATGCTTCGTCGGTCCCTTATACGATCAGTGGTGACCTGCAGGCCGGTGATCACGCGTGGAGTACGGGCGATAGTAGCGCGAGTATAACAGTGAATGGAGCAGGAACATACTGGGTGGTGAGCAGTGATGATTGCTACTATAAAGTGGATACAATAACAGTGCTCTGTGATGAACAGACTATAAGCACAGATACTGTGATCTATGCATCAGCGTTTCCGCTGAGTATAGGTAGCCCGCTGAGTGCGGATAGTATGTGGTGGAGTGATGGCAGCACGCAGCAGCAGATAGAAATAAATGCCACAGGCACCTACGAGGTACGGGCATGGGAGAACTGCAGGCAGTATATACACCAGGTAGAGGTGAAGCAAAGAGATGCAGCTAAATGTATCTGGCTGCCCTCCGCGTTCAGCCCGAACGGGGACGGGAAGAATGATGAATTCGGGCCGGTGTTCTCCTGTTATGCTTTACCGCCTTATTATAGCTTTAGTATTTATAACCGTTTTGGCGAGTGTGTTTTTGAAACGGACAAGCCCGCAGAAAAATGGGACGGGACCTATAAGGGCCAAAAGGCCGATGTGGGAGCATATTATTATATGCTTCGGTATTCCTCCAAAGCTAAAGGTCTGAAAGTGAAGGTGAAAGACCCGGATGTAACACTTTTGAAAGGTGATCTTACCCTACTGAGGTAGCAAGTCAATAACAAGCGATTAACGATACATTAAAGAACGCCGGGATGGAGCCTGTATATATTTGCAGGTAGGTGCCGGTTCTGTTCTAAAATCCCGCCGGTATCTCTGTTGATTATTAAAAGAAATGAAACCCGGCCGGAGGCCTCATTGTATTATCTAAATTCTAGATTATGAAATTGAACCGTTTATTCACTCTCTTTGCAGCATTATTTCTCGGCACACAATCACAGGCTACCACCGGCATTATAGGTACGGGCACTAACAGCTCCGGCTATATGTCGCCCTTCCTGATATCAGGCGGCACGGATCCATCTATAAGGGCTATGTCTTACTCCGCACTTAGTCTTAGTGGCATAGGGCTGATGCCCGGTATGCTAGTTAACGAGATAAGATGGTATAAAACCACCAATGACAGTTTTATAAACGGAACAACGGCCAGGGCCATCCTGTATATGAGGTATGATACCATTACCTACAACGGTGGTTATGGAAGCGGGCCTTATAACGTAATCGGCCATATCTCCTCGGGCTTTATGCCGGTGGACACTGTGTACTATGATGATGCCGGGAATAATATTGATTCGGGTTGGATAGGGTTTACAGATCTTAATTTTCTTTACACAGGCGAGGACATAGAACTCTACGTAGACTACCTGACAACAACAAACAATTCGGGCCCGAACACTACGGGTGCTATACAGTTTACCTATAGTGCAGGAAATGGCCGGTTTATGTATTTGGATGATCCGGTGACGAGCAGTTCTATTTTTACTCATGGCAGCAGGCCTAACACTATGTTTGTGTTTGATGCAGTAGCATGTGGTGGAACACCTGATGCCGGTGACGCGGTGACAGATGCGCCGGGTGCTATATGCGAAGGTGTGAGTTTTGGGCTTGACCTGGTAGGATATACATCGGTACAGAACCAGACAACATTTACCTGGGAAACTGCCCCGAGCCAGAGCGGACCGTGGAGCACTTATAGCATGCCTCTTTCTCAGCCACTTATTGGTATGACCGCACCGGGTAGCACCACATGGTACCGGGCACTGGTAGAATGTGGCAGCAACTCTGCTTATTCAACACCTGTGGAACTGGTGGTATTACCGGGTCTGCAGCCGGGGACCTATACTATAGATAGCGGACAGCCTACGGCGGGTACAAACTTTAATTCTTTTAATGATGCAGTGCTGGGACTGGAATGCGGTATAGACGGGCCGATAGTAATAAATGTAGTTGCTAATAGCGGACCGTATAATGAACAAGTGATATTACATCCTGTTCCGGGAGCAGACGCAACCAACACGATAACCATCAACGGCAATGGTGCAACACTCTCGCATACATCGAACAATAGTACGCAAAGGGCAACCCTTAAGCTGGATGGTGCTGACTACATACGCATTAATGATCTGAAAGTGGTAGTGAATGGCGATACAAGCTTTGAGCATGGCCATGCTATACACCTGATGAATGATGCCGATGATAACATCATACATAATTGCGAAGTGACGGTGAACACGACGACTTCTTCGGACGGAGATAATACCTATGTGGGAATACTGATCAACGGCTATAGCGAGGCTGTACTTGGTGGTGGTTATGGTGATTGTGACAGGAATGAAGTGAGCGGTAACGCAGTGACCGGTGGTTACTATGGTATTGCCTTTATGGGTGATGACCAGAATAATCCTAACGAAGCAACTAAAGTGACGAATAATATAGTGCGTGATTTCTATTCTTACGGAATATACTCAGCGCATAACGATGGTGCAGTAATAGAAGGCAATGACATCAGCCGACCTACAAGGAGCGACATAGGTAACTTTTATGGCATACACCTGAATCCTTACCATACCAACACTACAGTAAATGCGAACAGGATACACGCTCCTGCTGGTGCGAATATGACGACAGCTTCTTTTGCTGCCGGTATCAGCATGTGGGACCTGGGTACAATCAACCAAAGCAATCCGAACACGATCAGCAATAACCTTGTGTATGATTTTAAAAGTGAAGGCAGTCATTTTGGCCTGATGCTGAATGGTGTGGAGAACCTCAGGGTGTATCACAATACATTCTCCCTGGAATATGAGAATACCGGTTGCGATGGCTGCGGTGCGTTTGGTGTATACCAGCACACGGCGGCGGCAACCGGGCTTGACTTTAAGAACAACCTGATCAGCATCAATGGCGCGGGTACGGGGCACAAGCGCGCTATGCAGTTTGCCAATAACACAGACGGTGAGTTTGACCATAACAACTATCACTTTGATTCAAGCATTGCTGCCAATGCACAGGTAGGGGAGATAGCTGGTAACCTTTATAATTCTCTTTCTGACTGGCAGATAATAATGCAAGATGAACAAAACAGCATAAGCGTAGACCCGCAATATGCCAATCCGTCAGGAGGTGACTTTACACCAATGAACGCTGACATGGACAATAAGGGAATTTTTGCAGGCGTACAGAATGATATTACAGGAGCACAAAGGAGCACCAGCACACCTGACATAGGCGCCTATGAAATGAACCCGGTCGCCAACAGCGTGAAGGGCGTGGCTAAGGCCGTAGCCATCGTTGTCTATCCGAACCCGGTGAAGGATGTGCTGAGCATTGTATCGGATGAAGAGGTAACGGCTGAGCTTGCCAGCGTAGACGGCAGGATAGTACTGGAACAGAAAAATGCTAAGCGCCTGAATATGAGTGCATTGCCAGAAGGTGTATATATACTAAAGCTGACAGATGGGAATGGCCAGCTTATAAAGGCTGAAAAAGTAATGAAACAATAGTACGCGCGATAACTGAATAGCGAACGGGGGCATAAAAAGCCCCCGTTTTTTTGTTAACGGATTGTGATCGGTATGATATCTTCATTATATTTGCCATGAATACCAACGATGCTGCGGCATTCCCACACAGGTATTTATATAGCGGGTACGGAGACTGAGAACAAGAATTAATAAGCGTTTTTAATAAATGGCTGTATAGCCAAAAGTGTTTTTGTTTGTAAAATGTTCGACATGAAAATAACCAGACTATTATGCCTGGCCCTGGTGTTATCTGGACTTAACACCAAAGCCCAGGTAACCGTGCAATTGGGTAATGGGAACAACTCTTCCACGACGAAAGGCCCGTGGTACCAGATACAATCCAACAACAGATCGAAAAAAGTGATGCTCTTTACTGAAGCAGAACTTGCTGCCCAGGGCATTCTGCCCGGTGTAGTGATCAATGCCATGAAGTGGTATAAGACATCTAACGGGGTTTTTGCCAATGGAGCCACTGCTACAGGTACGCTGCATATGCGGCAGGCCAGCTATCCTACAGGGTATGGCAGCAGCGCCTACAACGTGCTGGACTATATAGATAACGGCTTTATGCAGGTATCTACGGTTCAGTATAACACAGGTAGCAGCAATATATCTGGCAGCGACTGGGTAGGGTTTACAGACTTCTATTACACCTATACAGGCGGTGACCTGGAAGTGTATGTGAACTGGCAGACCAATACAGGCAGCAGTAGCATTACAACAACCGGTAGCTTTAGCTGGCGCTATACCAATATGAACAATAATATGTACCTACGCTATCATGGTACGCCATTTAATAATTCCGATTTTGCGGTAGATAATGACAGGCCTAATACCCTGATGGTGTATAGTACGCCCAACTGTACCTCTACACCAGTAGGTGGAACAGCTGTAACAGATGCACAAGGTGTGCTTTGCCAGGGTGAAAGTTTTGGCTTATGGCTAACCGGTAATTCTGTTTCGACAGAGCAGAACTATACCTGGCAGTGGTCGGACTCGGCGAACGGACCATGGACGAACTATAGTGTGCCGCTGCAGCAGCCCCTTATAGGTGTTCAGGCGCCGGGCAACAGCAAATGGTTCAGGTGCAGAGTGAATTGCGGTGGGGTATCGGCTTACTCGACAGCTATACAGATAAATGTGAACCCGAGTATAAGCGGCGGTACTTATACCATTAATAACGCGCTGCCTACGGGGAATGGTAACTTCCATTCTTTTCACGACGCGATAGTGGCAATTAGTTGTGGTATAGCAGGGCCCGTGACGCTGAATGTAGCAGCAGGTTCGGGACCGTATAATGAGCAAATAGTTATTCCGCAGATAGGAGGAGCTTCTATATTGAGCACAGTAACTATTAATGGAAATGGAGCTACTATATCTCATGTATCATCAGGGCCGGGCGAGCGCGCAACGATAAAACTGGACGGAGCTGATTTCATAACCATTAATAACCTGAACATAGAAGTGACGGGAGATACTGGATTTGCGTATGGCTATGGTGTGCAGATAATACACAATGCTAACTTCAATACTATTAAGAACTGCCACATAAAAGTGACTGAAAGTGCGGGAAGCATTGGAGCTAATACTTATGCCGGTATAGTGATCAACGGGCACGCAGAAAACCCGATAGGCGTAAACTACAGCGACTGCGATATTAATATCATCAGCAACAACACTATCAAAGGTGGTTATTATGGCATAGTGATGATGGGCAACAGCGAGGCGAGCACCATAATGGGTAATGTGCTGAGTAAGAACAAGGTATATGACCAGTATGCTGTAGGTATCTACGCAGGCTTTAACAGTACTTCCCTGATAGACGGCAATGACATGGGCCGCCCGGACAGGTATGATGACAATGAAGGAGATTACACCGGCATTAAGCTTGCGGGATACAATGCCAGCATGCTGGTAACCAACAATAAGATACACCATGCCTTCCAGGCGATGCAGGGAAGTATACATAGCGCTACCGCTATAGCTGTAGACGGTTGTAACCCGGGTGAGGGTAGCGAGGTGATAGTGGCCAATAATGTGGTGTATGAATTCAGGAGCAGGGGCAGCCAGTATGGGATAAAGGCAAGCGGTTCGGGGTATGTGAAGTTCCAGCATAATACACTGGCTTTAGATTTTGAAGATGCAACATGTGTGGGTTGTGGAGTGTACGGTTTCTACCAGCATGGAGACACGATAAGTCATCTCGACTTCAGCAACAACAACATAACGCTGGGTGGTGTGGCAGAAGGAAAGCTTACTGCTATGCACTTTACCAATGGCATCAACAGCAGTACGTTCGTCAACAATAACTACTATCTGGCGCCTAATTTGGGTGGCGCAGGGTCTATAGGCTCTATCAATGGGACGAACCTTGACAATATCATTTTCTGGAAGATAGGTGTAATGGGAGACCTGCTGTCAGTATCGATAAAGCCGGAGTGGCAGGATCCTACATCGGGCAATATGAGGCCGACTAATCCGGCCCTGGATAATAAAGGGTTGCAGTGCGGAATACTATTCGATATACATGGCAATCTGCGCAATCTTACCACGCCGGATATAGGCGCATATGAATTTAATGAAAATACACTGGGCGTCAGCAATACCAGCCGTGTAGCCGGTGAGGCGGGCATTTACCCTAACCCTGCTACAGATGTGGTGAATGTAAATTATAAGGAGAAAGTGAACATCACTATCAGCAGCCTTGACGGCAGGGTACTGCTAAAAGCTGAGCATACCAATAAAGTAAATACCGCAACATTAGCGGCGGGACTATACATAATGAGGGTGACCGACAGAGAAGGCGTGTTGCTGACGACGGAGAAGATCCTGAAGCAGGACAAATAAATACCAGAGGCACAAACCAATTGAGAGAAGCAGGGGCTGAAGCCCCTGTTTTTTTGTATATAAGCGGAAATGGTGTGCGGAAACACTAGATTCGTGGTATGAAAAAGACATGGGGAGTATTGCTGCTACTGGTTTGCGGGCAGCTGGCCATTGCGCAGGATAAATCGAAGCAGCTTGATAGTTTGCTGGACTATTATGTAAAGGAAGACAACTACAATGGCGTCATATTTGTGGCTGCGGGAGGGAAGATATTGCATAGCAAGGGTTATGGATTTAAGGATGTAAAGGCCGGAGAGAAGCATACGCCTGCGAGCATCTTTCAGCTTGGTTCGCTGACGAAGCAGTTTACCGCGGAGATAGTGCTGATGCTGGCCAAGGATAAAAAGCTGGAGCTGACAGATAAGCTGAATAAATACTTTCCTGAGTATCCTAAAGGAGAGCAAATTAGTATAGCTCACCTGATGAGCCATACTTCAGGGATTTTTAATTACACGAGTGACAGCGCTTTTTCAGAATCGTTGCAATTTAAGCCGGTAAGCATGGAGGAAATGGTGGCAGTCTTTAAGGATAAGCCGCTGGCCTTTGAGCCGGGAACGAGGTTTGACTACTCGAATTCGAACTACGTGTTACTGGGATATATAATAGAGAAAGTAACGGGCAAGAAGTATGGAGATGTACTAAAATCGATGATACTGAAGCCTGCCGGGATGAAGGATTCAGGTATTGATTTCGCAGGGCTGAAAGACAAGGACAAGTCGGTAGGCTATGACCTGGTAGATGAGGCACAGTCGATGATAGCACCTGCTACGGACTTTACGGCTTCGTATGCGGCGGGTGCGATGTATAGCACGGTAGGGGACATGTATGCCTGGCACAATGCACTACAGAACTATAAGTTCTTACCTAAAGAATGGCAGGAGAAGGCATATACACCTTACCAGGACAGGTACGGCTTTGGCTGGATGATAGACACGATTTTTGACAGGAGGGTGCTGGTGCATGGTGGCGGCATATCGGGTTTTACCAGCAGTATTATAAGACTGCCTGAAGAGAATACCTGCATTATAATGCTGGAGAACAACGGCAACCCCGCGACCGATAAAAACAATATGGCCATACATATTCTTTCGTGCCTTTATAGTAAGAGCTTTGAAATGCCGATAGCCAGGGAGCCTGTGAAAGTGGACAGGAAGGTATTGGAATCGTATGTGGGCAAGTATGTGGTGACACCGGCTTTTGCGCTGGATGTGATGCTGATAGGCAATTCGTTGTACGTACAAGGCACAGGTCAGCCTAAGCTGAAGATAGTAGCCGAAGATGAGAAGACTTTCTATTCTAAGGTAGTGGAAGCGAGAATTGAGTTTGTGAAGGAAAGGGACGGAAGTATATCAAAGCTGATATTGCACCAGGGTGGTAGGGATATACCTGCGGTGAGGAAATAAGGGTTTGCTGCGAGCGATTTACCGTTAGCTCCGCGTTGTTATGGTTCGACTACACTCAGCACGACATCACTTCTCAACCACGTTTCCGGGCAAAAGCATCGCCACGGAATAAATATGTTAAACCGGTTTTTTTAGTGGTATCTCCCGGCCAGCTTATTAAATTTGTAGGATGGAGACTGATTTCCAAACCCTGAAGAAGATCGTCAGTGCCCGGCGTACCACGAAAGCGGCAACCATGAACGGCAAAAAGATACCCGACCAACAAGTATGGGATCTGCTGGCGCTGGCTGATTGGGCACCTACCCACGGCAGGACCGAACCATGGAGATTCTTTGTTTACACGGGAGATGCATTAAAGAAATTTGGCTGGGACCATGCCGAACTTTATCTCTCCCATACCCCGGAGGAAAAGCTCAATCCTGACACCCCGGAAAAGCTGATGGCAGCCACAGAAATGCCCTCGCACCTGGTAGTAGCGGTGATGCAAAGAGGGGATAACCCGAAAATTCCGGCAATAGAAGAGATAGCCTCGGCATCTGCTGCCGTGCAGAACGTGCTGCTGGGCGCGCAGGCATTAGGTATTTCTACAATATGGAATACGGGAGGCATGACACATAAAAAGGCTATGAAAGACCTACTGGGGCTGGCGGAAGAAGACATAGTGATGGGATTAATATATATGGGCTATACAGATGAGCCCGGAAGAGATGGTAAGCGGAATATTTCACTGGAAGAAAAGGTGAAATGGATGCGTTAAAAACTAGAAAAATAAGCAATTATATAGCCCATAAATATATTTATGGGCATTCTAACAAAGGAATTGGGTTTTACGTCTAACGTATTGGACCACATTCTGTTTTTACATGATGTAAATTTACCTGGCCATTGGCTGATTATAGAAACATACCTGGTAACTCATATACAGAGCGGGATGATTTGCAGGCCCTTATACACGCATGCATGTCGCAAGACCGCAAAGCTCAGAGACTACTTTATGAACGGTATTCACCTATAATTTATGGTATTATAAAGCGTTATGAGTACAATGAAGAGCTGGCTGTGGAAATACTGAATGACTCGTTC
Organism: Flavipsychrobacter sp.; assembly: GCA_035626755.1. Taxonomy (GTDB): domain Bacteria; phylum Bacteroidota; class Bacteroidia; order Chitinophagales; family Chitinophagaceae; genus MKUN01. The sequence continues at coordinate 162 of DASPNB010000427.1, read as the reverse complement.
TTAAAGATCTTTATGAAGTTGTCGCAGTATTCATTCCAGGGAGCGTTTGAAGGGTGGATGAGAAGGATAGCGATCAATACCATTACCGACCATATCCGGAAGAACATAAAGGATAAGGAAGTGATAAAGACAGATGGTAAAGATCATGAGGGGTATGTGAAC